>MWDG01000106.1 GCA_002070455.1 Deltaproteobacteria bacterium ADurb.Bin151 | reverse complement strand
CTTGTAAAGTTAATTACATTTACACCGTGAGGTTGGATTTATGAAATCCTATCGAGAAGAATTATGGTTTAACATCCCCGGCAGGCGGGCTTTTATCAATATTACCGGCAATGTGAATGAAGCCCTGAAGAAAAGCAAAATCCTGGAAGGCCTTGCGCTGGTCAATGCCATGCACATCACGGCATCCGTCTTTATCAACGATGATGAACCGGGTCTTCACCAGGATTATGAAGACTGGCTGGAAAAACTTGCACCACACGCTCCAGTGTCCTTCTATCGGCACAACCGCACCGGCGAAGATAATGGCGACGCGCATCTGAAAAGACAGATTATGGGACGCGAAGTGGTCATTGCTGTGACCGGGGGCAAGCTCGATTTCGGACCATGGGAACAGATTTTCTATGGCGAATTTGACGGCGGCAGAAAAAAAAGAGTGCTTGTGAAAATCATAGGAGAATAGAAAAACAGGTTCAAGGTTCAGGGTGCAAGGTTTGAGGTTTGTCGCTTTTGATCACAGTGGGCAACCCTTCTCCGCCCAGGTAAAAGACAATAAGTTTGACAGGAATTTTCCCCTTGTTGATTCCATTATGTCTAACATTGACCACTTCGATAATTGCATCCCCTTTTTTAAACTCGGTTGTTTTTCCGCCTTCTATCTCAACAGTCAGCCGTCCGGACAATACGTAGGCATAAACCTCCATCGGATGACTGTGCCAACCTGTTTCTTTGCCCGGCTCAATCTCTACAGTCATGACAGTTACCCGGGGATGATCCTTGTCCAGGTAATCAATCGGCTCACCGTTACTCATTTTATCCGTATGGAGAATAACCTTTCCCCGGACCCCCGCATTATACTCACCAGCCGAAACACACAAAGGCATTACAAAAAGAATGACAGCCCACAACCATATTCCTTTTTTCACGATCATTACATCGATCCTCCTTTGCGTTACAGTTTTCTCTTCCGTTTCAATTATAAACAAACAACACATTCATTTTCAAGGCAGGATAAAGCAGAGCGGATAAAATATAAATGCTCCAAGTAACCCTCTGTTCTTGACTTTCAATTCATTTTGAGCAAAAATACAACAGTTTATTATGGGCTTTTGATGATATCGATGTCCATTGTACCTATTGGTAACGGACCAGGATGTGCAGAAATCAAAATGACTCGCGATTGCAGGAATCGGCTGCAGTTTCAAAATGGAGATCATGAATGAAATTAAAAACGCCGTCTGAAAAAAAGATTCTGAAAAAAACCGTTTCGACACGGAAAAAATCCAAACCGACAGAAAAAAAATCAGTAAACGACAGCAAAGCACGTGATGAAATCAAAAACCTGAAGGCGGCTCTGCACGACAGAGAAGAAAACTTGCAAACAATTCTGAATAACATTGAAGACGGTTATTACGAATCAAACCTGGCGGGAAGCATTACTTTTTTCAACAATTCCTTGTGCCGCATTGCGGGCCGCACCAAAAAAGAAATCGTGGGCCTGAACTACCGGCAATATGTCAGTGAAAAAACGGCAAAAGAAATGTACGATGTCTACAACAAAGTTTACACAACCGGCCGGGGCATCAAAAATTTCGTGTATGAGCTTTACACTAAAAAAGGCGAATCAAAATTTATTGAAACCTCTATTACGTTAAGAAAAGACCATAAAGAGAATAAAATCGGTTTTCAGGGCATTGTGCGCGACATCACAGACCGAAAAATCGCAGAAGATGCCATGCAAAAGAGAGATGAAAGATGCCGCACGATCCTGGAAGACATTGAAGATGAATATTTTGAACTGGATTTGACCGGCAACTTCACTTTCGTCAACGATTCACTGGCCCGCTATCTCGGATATCCCAAAGCGAAACTGATCGGAATGAGCTTTCCGAAATTCTGCGATAAAGCATTCAACCACAAAATGAAAGAACTCTTCAAGGAGGTTTCCAAAAAAGGAACCCCTTTTAAAAATGTTGAAGTATCTTTGATCGCCAATGACGGCTCCGTACGGTACACCAAGATCTCTGGCACTCTCATGCAAAGTGGCGACGGTAAACCGACAGGTTTCCGTGTAATATCGAAGGATGTCACCGAGCGGAAAAAGGAAGATGAGAGATACCGCATTTTGATGGAAAATATTGAAGAAGGTTATTTTGAGCTTGACCTGAAAGGTAATATTACTTTTGTCAATGATGCTCATTCCATAAAACTTGGATATACGCGTGAAGAAATCATCGGCATGAGTTTTCAACGCTATATGACTGCATCCATGGCAAAGATGGCCCGGGAAATCTACGTGAACATTTACAAGACCGGACAGCCCGCCAGGTATGAGATCGAGTACATTAAGAAAAACGGAGCTAAACATGACTGTGAAGTTTCTGCCTCTATCATCAATGATGCAAGAGGCAATCCTGTCGGCTTCCGGGGCATTTCCCTGGACATCTCCGGACGTAAGCAAATGGAGGCAGATCTTCGTGAAAGAGACGAAAAATACAAAACCATTCTGGACAGCATTGATAACGGCTATTACGAAGTGGACATGGCCGGCAACCTGACCTTTTTCAATGATTCCCTGTGCCGGATCTGGGGATATTCCAGGGAAGAGCTGATGGGAATGAACAACCGGCATTACACAGATGAAGAAAATGCAAAAAAACTTTATGAAACGTTCAATAAAGTTTATCGAACAGAAATACCAACCAAGGCGCTTGATTGGCAGATTAGAAGGAAAGACGGCAGCACTGCATTTATTGAAGCTTCTGTGGCCATTCGAAAGGATTCGACCGGCAATAAAATCGGATTCAAGGGGATTGTCCGTGACATCACTGAGCGCAAGTATGCGGAGCAGCAACTCAGGCAAAATCAATTTTTCCTGATCAAATCCCAGGAAGTTGCCCAGATCGGCTCTTATCAGGTCGATTCCAAAACCGGTCACTGGATCAGTTCCAGCACCCTCGATAAAATCCTGGGGATTGATGAAAACTATCAGAAAACTGCACAGGGATGGTACAACATCATCCATCCCGACGAGCGAAAAGACATCAAACGATTCATGTACGAAACCATTAAAATTCACAGGCATCACAACTTTGACAAAGAATTCAGGATCGTCAGGCAAAATGACAGACAGGAACGCTGGGTCAATGCCAGGGGTGAGCTCACGTACGATCCGAACGGCAATACGACTAATATGATCGGCACGATTCAGGACATCACCGAGCATAAACGGATGGAAGACGAAATCCTGGAAAGTGAACGCAGATACCGGTCCATCATTGAAAACGCTCAGGAAGGCATCTTCCAGGCATCGACTGATACAAAAAGAATATCCGTGAATAATGCATTTGCCCATATACTCGGATACAACTCCCCTCAGGACGTTTACAACTGCATCTCCGATGTCACCAAACAGGTTGTCGTGGATACCAATGAATTTCAGAAGGTGCGTGAAATTCTTCGCCGGGACGGCAGCATTAAAAGTTACGAAACACAGCTTTACCGCAAGGATAAGAGCCTTATATGGGTAAGCATGAGTATCACTGCGATTCAGGACAGTAGAGGCGGTGTGGTTTATCACGGCATCGTGGAAGATATCACACCGAAAAAGAAGCTGGAGGAGCAACGTCAGGCCAGTTTGCAAAGCTTGCGTAAGTCTCTGGGGGCTACCATCAATGCCATGTCTGCTACCGTGGAAGCCAGAGATCCTTACACAGCGGGTCATCAGCGGAGGGTTTCCGATCTGGCCCGTTCCATCGCCACGGAAATGAAACTTTCCCGGGACCAGATTGACTGCATCCGTCTGGCCGGCATGATCCATGACCTTGGAAAGATCTCTGTTCCATCCGAAATCCTCACGAAACCGACCCGTCTTTCCAACCTGGAATTTGAATTAATCAGGACCCATTCGGAAGCAGGGTACAGCATTTTGAAAGATATTGATTTTCCGTGGCCGATTGCCCGGATTGTACTGGAACACCACGAACGGATAGACGGTTCGGGTTATCCCAACAAACTCAAGGCAGATGAGCTTCTGCTGGAATCAAAAATTATCTCCATTGCCGATGTTGTGGAGGCCATCTCATCCAATCGTCCCTACCGGCCGGCCGTTGGAATCAATGCAGCTCTGGAGGAAATTGAAAAAAACAAGGGGATCCTCTATGACCGCGCGGCTGCCGAGGCCTGCCTCAAGCTGTTCCGCGAAAAGCACTACAAAATGCCGGATTAGAAAAACAGACACCATGTTATAGGTTATCGCCTATGAGCTGAAGAATAATACTTTCATCCCTGTCGCCTTTAATGTTTTATAAACAAGGCTGCGTGACTCAAAGAAATGGCGGGTCTGTCCAGCAGTTTAAAACCGGATTTTTGCGCCAGGCTAACCGATTTTTCAAATTGCATTTTTGCAACATGCAGTTTAGGCTCTGCCATCAGAAATCTGCCGCCTTCCTTCGATATGGTATGCAGTTGGGCAAAAAACCTCTCCTGGTTCGGCACCTCATGGGCCATCCAGAAAGCCAGGATAAAATCTACCCCAACTGTAACATTCAGATGATCCTCACCTGCCAGTACCGTCCTGATGCAGTTTGACATCCCGGCTTTTTGAGCCCGTAGCAGGATGGCCCTAAGCATTTTCTCCTGAATATCGACGGCAATGACCTGACCACCGTTTCCTACGAGTCGAGCCATTGCAATGGTAAAGAAACCAATGCCAGGACCCACATCTAAGACAATGTCGCCGGACCGGATAAAGGAGCTCATAATTCGGTCGGGATCCTGCAAAAGCCTGCGGATCCGGTTATCAAAGGTAAAGCACAGCCAGCGGGGGCAAACATGGTGCTTCCTCACAAACAGGAAATCGCCTATTCTGCTCATGATGTTTTCCTTTGGAGCCATGAGCTGCAGGCCATCATCAATGACCTGTTTTGCTTGCCACGTCCGCCAATCATCATGGGGGCTACCCGCAACCGTTCTTCGTGTTCAGGCAACGGTCAGTCCCTTGCCCTTCAGATAATCTTTTACGTCTCTGATTTTCAGCAGCCGAAAATGAAAGACCGAAGCGGCAAGCAATACACAGGCTCCGCCTTCGACCACTGCTTCATAGAAATCTTCCAGTTTTCCGGCACCGCCTGACGCTACTACCGGCAATGTTACAGCGGAAGAAATCGCTTTCGTAAAAGGAATATCATAACCGGCCTTTGTTCCGTCACCGTCCATACTGGTTGGCAGAATCACACCGGCACCCATTTCCTGACAGGTTTTCGCCCAGGCCACCGCGTCTTTAGCTATGGGCAGCGTACCGCCGGAGACCACCAGCTCAAATCCTGAAACCATGTCCGCATTTCTTTTTGCGTCAATCGCAACCGTGATTTTATCCGACCCGAACCGATCAGCCGCCTCGCGAATCAGGCCGGGATTTTTCACGGCGGCGCTGTTCATGGAGACCTTGCTTGCCCCGGCACCCAAAACCATTTCGATGTCTTCTATCGAGGAGATTCCTCCGCCAACCGTCAATGGAATGCTGAGCACGGCTGCAACCTTTCTGACCCATTCCAGACGTGTTTTGCGGTTTTCAAGCGTAGCGGCGATATCCAGCATGGCAAGTTCATCCGCACCTTCCGCCTGATAAAAAGCGGCATTCTCCACGGGATCACCAGCTTCTTTAATATCAACAAAATGAACACCCTTCACTACCCGGCCGTTTTTCATATCCAGACAGGGCATTATTTTTATTGGTTCCATTTGAATCTCCTTTCAGAATCAATGACGATTTAACCTGTTTTTTAAAGTGAACCCGGTTTTTTTAAACTGAAGTTTCCCATTTTACAACCAAAATGTTTAAAATCTGCAACAAAGGCAAACCTCTTGCTCTTTTTTTAATGCTTGAAACCAAAATCAATATCGTTTAAATCATTGTTCATCTCATTTCATCGGTAAAAAGGAGCCTTCATGATCAAGATCAAAGAAATTAAAGCAGGTAATATGAATGTAAATAAATTTATTGACGACAAGGTCCGGGCCATACGGCAGGCCGTTGGCGATGGCCTGGCTGTCAACGCCCTGTCCGGGGGCGTGGACTCCTGCGTTGTCACCGCTCTGGGTCACAGGGCACTCGGCAACCGTCTTAAAACCTACATGATTGACAACGGCATCATGCGGGAGAATGAACCGGCCAAAGTGGCTGCCGCCTTTAAAAAACTGGGAATCAAGGTTGAAGTGGTGGAGGCCTCAAAGGCTTTTTTCTCCGCTCTCAAAGGGATCACCGACCCCGAAGAAAAAAGAGAAGCCATCACGCAAACTTTTTATAAAAATGTTTTCGGCAAACTCGTGGTGAAAAGCAAGACAAAATACCTGCTGCAGGGCACCATCCTGACGGATGTGGACGAAACTGTCGCCGGAATTAAAAGACAGCATAACGTCTTTGAACAACTGGGCATTGATCCCCAAAAAGCCTTTGGCTATAAAATTCTGGAACCTCTCATTGAGCTGCGCAAGGATGGCGTACGCAAGGTTGGAGCAGGGCTGGGCCTGCCGGCCGGCATGTTCGACCGGATCCCCTTTCCGGGACCGGCGCTGGCCGCACGCGTGATCGGCGAAGTAACACCCGCCAGGATCGCGCTGGTCAGAAAAGCGACCGCCATCACCGAAGCCGCCTTAAAAGATGTAAAGGCTTTTCAGTATCTGGCCATTCTGCATGAAGACCGGGTAACCGGCATGCGAAACAACAAAAGGGTCTTCGGAAACCAGATTGAAATCCGCTGCTGGGACAGCAAGGACGCGCGCACGGCCAGCCCTACCCGTCTTCCTTTTGATGTCCTTGAAAAAATCGCCGCGAAGATCACCAGAGAAATTCCGGAAGTTGTGAGCGTCACCTACAACATCACATCAAAACCGACATCCACCATCGAAGTAGTTTAAGCAAAAAGAGTCACTGCGGGGATTTTCCTGAAACCGGACCATCCCCGCAGTGACCGGAGATATCGGATCATGGAGAGAAAGCCGCAGGAAGGTCCTTTACAGGGTATTCGTATTCTTGATCTCACCCGCCTCTACCCCGGGCCGTTGGGTACGATGATGCTTGCTGATATGGGAGCGGATGTCATCAAGATTGAGGACGTGAACGCTCCTGACTACATGCGTTTTTATCCTCCCTATATCAA
>MWDG01000105.1 GCA_002070455.1 Deltaproteobacteria bacterium ADurb.Bin151 | reverse complement strand
CAAGAGAGTAAGAATTTTGTTAACTATAAACGAAATAATTTAAGGTTTTCGCCGGATACCGGTAAAGGGCTTTAGCGAAGCTCTTTGCAGACTCCCCCGCGGCTTGCCGCGGGGGATGAATGCATGCCTTGCCGAGGGGGTTATAAGGGGGAGCGGAGCGTCCCCCTTATCCTTATAGGCCCTTGCGTCGAGATGTGATATAAACCATGCATGACGATTAAACGAACGAGTCATGCGGTCTATGATACAAGTTACCATCTGGTATGGTGTCCGAAATACCGGAAGAAGATATTTGAGCGGGAAGAGGTTAAGGAACGAGCGGGACAACTGATTCGGGAGATCAGCGAAGAATATGAGTTTGAGGTGGTGGAGTTGGAAGTTGCTATCGATCATGTACATATTTTACTATCCTTTCCACCGCGATATTCCATTGGGGAAGTGGTAAGAATCATTAAAAGTATAACCGCTCGGCAGTTGTTCCGCGAGTTTCCGGGCTTGAAGAGGAAGCTGTGGTCTGGCGAGATGTGGGAAGATGGATATTTCGCACGGACCGTCGGAGACCGTATGACTCGTGAGGTCATTGAAAAATATATCGAGCATCATAGAAGTACAAAGCAAGGGCCTGCGCAGCTTGAATTCAAGCTGCGCTAAAGATGCCCCGCGGCTTGCCGCGGGGAGCTTCACTTTTATTAATGCCCTGGAAGATAATGAGAGATGATTTTTACAGGCCGGGAAAAAGAGAAAAAGAAAATCATAAATGAATTGGAACAGGGTAAAAATGTTATTCTTACCGGGAAATTTGGCATTGGACGGACCTCTCTGGCAAGAGAGATAGCAAAACATTCAGGTGGACGTCGGCAATTTGTTTTTGTGGATTTTACCCAAACGCCCGGTAAAATGAGTGAAAACCTGATGAAACAACTCCATATTTGTTCAGGACTCACAAAAACCGGGAACAAAATGGGTTACAAATCAATGCGTTATCGAATTGCCGCGATCGCTTCATCAACAGAAAATAAACCCGTAGTTGTTTTTGACAATGTTGCTAAATTGACCAGGCCCAAGATTGCCTTTCTGAGATATATCCGCGAGGAAGAGAGTTTTCAGTTTATTGCCATTGTCGAAAACTTTCTTACGGAAAAACACGCTTTGTTCCTGAAAACTCTGCTGTTTCCCGCGACACACTTTCCATTGGGTTATTTGCCTGACAAAGACGTTTTGGAATTTGTTCATTATTATGTGGAGAAGCATCATCTAAAATGTTCAGAAGCTGAGATTGCCGGTTTAACATTATTGGCAGGTGGGTATCCCCTCGAGATGACACGCCTGGTAAAAAATATCATCAACCAGCAACAAAACCATTAATAACAAGCAATAAAACTTGACGAAAATACCTTATTCTATTAATAATAACACGCTATATAAATGCTGTTAACCGCTCCGTTGCTTAAGATTTATTTAGAATGCGACAGGGATGAAGTTCATGAACGGCGCACCTTCAATATTTAAGAATAATTTCTATGAATAAGAGTATTAAGGCTCTCATTTTCCCCACAGATGACCCTAAACAGGTGTTGCGCATCAGCCGGTTTTTAATGGCATCTGCCGCCTATTTCATATGCGCGGTTCTCTGTACCTTCGCCTATATTGCCGGTTTTGTTACAAAAGAAGCTTATTTTGGATGGCTTGCCGCGGCTGTGAGCATCAACATTGTTCTGTTCGTCGTATTCCGCACCGGACTGAATCAAAGGATGGCCGATCCCAGCCTGACGGCCTTACAGATGTGTTCGGCAATTGTCATGGTCATGTACGTCATGATGTTTGCCAATGAGACGCGCGGTGTCTTTCTACTGATTTACGTTGTTATCCTGCTTTTCGGCATCTTCCGGCTTGATACCAGAAGGTTTTTATATGTCAGTATTTTTACCCTCCTGACCTACGGCGGGGTTATTGTCCAACTTCATCTTTACCGACCCCAGGGTGTTAATTTCAGCATGGAATATCTCCAGTGGGTTGTGCTGGCCGGTGTCGTAATACTCTTTTCTGTTATTGGCGGGCATATCTCCGGCCTCAGAAACAAGATTTCCAAAGACCGCTCCACCATCCAGCGATTGACCGACAACATCCCGGATGTTATTTTTGTTTTTGATACGAACCTGAATTGCACCTATGTCAGCCCTTCTGTGAAAATCCTGCTGGGATACGAACCGGAAGAGGTTTTAAAACAAAAGCCTTTTGATGGAGTTACGGCCTCCTCACTGGATCTGACCATCAGGACAGTATCTGAGATTATTGAACTTGCAAAAACTCAACAGGGCGAAGATATTTCCCGGACGATTGAAATGAAAATTTACCGTAAGGACGGGATTGCCATATGCACGGAGATGAAGTTTGCCATTATCAGGGATAAACAGAAGAAGTCGTTTGAAATTCTTGCCGTAATGCGTGATATCAGTGAGCGTAAAAAGATGATGGAAGCAATACGCCGGGGCGAAGAAAAATATCGAACCATTTTGGAACACATTCAGGAAGGCTATTTTGAAGTTGATCTCAAGGGTGATTTTACCTTTTGCAACGATTCAATGGCGCGACTTACAGGCTGCACCAGTGAAGAGTTAATCGGCATGAATCACAAGCATTTTACAACGAAAGAAACCGCAGAAAAAGTATTTCAAGAATTTAATAATGTTTTAAAAACAGGTGAGCCATCCAGGGGGTTCGAATGGCTCATCATAAGAAAAGACCAGACCCAGAGGTATATTGAAGCTTCCGTTACACTGAAAAAAAGTTCTTCGGGCAAGCCCATTGGATTTGAAGGGATGGTTCGTGACGTTACGGAACGCAAGCTTATAGAGGAACAGATCAAGCATCTGGCAACACACGATGTATTGACAGACCTTCCCACGATGAGACTGGCCAAGGATAGGCTGAAAATGTCCATCAGTCTGGCGCAGCGGAATAAAACGATGATGGCCGTAATGTTTATCGACCTTGACGGCTTCAAAGAGGTGAATGATACCCTGGGCCATGATGCCGGAGATTATGTGCTGAAACAAGTGGCGGACCGTCTGCTTTCCTGCGTGCGCGCAAGCGATACGGTTGCCCGCGTCGGGGGAGATGAGTTTCTGATCATTGCAAACGGAATTCATGTTCCTGAGAATGCCGAACAGATTGCCCGGAAAGTAATCGGGGTTGTGTCGCAGCCCATTAATTACGATGGAGGACAGGCGGTGGTTGGTTCCAGTATCGGGATCGCGCTTTGTCCCAACGACGGTCAGGATATGGATCAGCTGATCAAAAAGGCTGACGATGCCATGTACAAAATCAAAAAAACCGGGAAAAACGGTTACTGCTTTATCAATCCACAATAAACACAATTTAAAAAACCTGCATCTTGTAGTCAAAATTTTCTTGACATACAAGACCACATTTCTTGTACTTTATCGCACAAAAAGAAGTTCTTGTTAATCTGTTCCGGTCGTTATCAATCGACTTGAAGTATGAACCAAATCGGCGTAAAATACTAACGATATGAGCACCTTTCTGTCTGCCATGCATGCGAAGCGGGCAGCGGATGATCCGGGGAGGCACCTATGAGCGAAAAATACGACGTGATTGTAGTCGGAGCCGGCAACGCGGGTCTTGTGGCCGCCGCGACAACCGCAAAGAATGGACTGAAAACGCTGCTGCTCGAAAAGCACAATCTTCCGGGCGGATGCGCGACGAGTTTCAGGAGAGGTCGTTTCGAATTCGAACCTTCCCTGCACGAGCTGGCCAGTGTGGGCGACAAGGAGCATCCTGACACCGTCTACAAGATATTCGACAATCTGGGTGCAACGGTGGACTGGCGCTATGAGCACAACACTTTCCGCGCTATAGTCAAAGGCTGCGACGGATACGACGTTACGCTGCAAGCGGGAATCGATCCGTTCTGCGACGCGATGGAAGCGGCCGTGCCCGGATGCAGAGCATCCGTGCATAGGCTGTTCGAATATTATCCCAAAGTCACTGACGCACTTGCCTATATCACCAGGATGAAGGGCAAGCCAAACGGACTCGTGATGATAACCAAGCATGCCGATTTCATGAAGATAGCCTCGCATTCGGTCGAAGACGTCATGAAGTCTTTGGGAATACCCGAAAAGGCACGCAATATCATCAACACCTACTGGGGATATCTCGGTGTGCCCACCGATGAACTCAATTGCATGCACTTCCTCAACATGCTTTACTCCTACGTTGTCCACGGGGCTGCCATGCCCTACAAGCGTTCGCACGAGCTTTCGCTCTCGCTTGCGAAGGTCATTCTGGATGCCGGTGGTGAGATCAGATACAATAGCGAGGCCACCGAATTCCTCTACGACGGAAACGGGGCGGTGTGCGGTGTTGTCGCAAATGGTGAAACACTGTTCGCGAAGGAAGTCATCTCAAACGTCATTCCGCACAATGTGTTCAATATGTCCGATCCGAAGAACATACCCGAAACGGATCTCAAGCTCGCAAACGCGCGCACGTTCGGTATCTCGGTTTCAACAATCTATCTGGGGCTTGACTGTTCCATGGAGGAACTCGGCATTCATGACTACACGGTGTTCGTCATGACAGACGCAAATCCAAGGAAACAGTACGACGACAGGAAGAACAAGAGTCTCTATATAGTAAACTGCCTCAACAAGGTCATCCCGGACAGCTCGCCCGAGGGCACCTGCACGATGTTCTTCACTATGCCCACATTCGGCTGCGACGTTCCCAAGGATCTTAAACCCGAAGATTATAAGAAATACAAGAACCGCCTTGCTGAAGAATACATCGAGGACTACGAAAAGCTGATGGGAATCGATATGCGCTCGCACATCGAGGAAATCTCGATTGCGACGCCCGTGACTTTCGCGAGATATCTTGGAACACCCGAAGGCACAATATACGGCTACGCACTGTCCGGCTGGGACAACATTCTCGGCCGCATTTCGTGCGAAAAGGACGAATACACGATAAAGGGACTGTCCTTCTGCGGCGGCCACGCTTTCAGGGGCGACGGCTACAGTAGCGCATACGTGACGGGTGACACCATCGGACATCGCGTCGTCAATAGTATCAAGGGAGGTAACTGACATGAAGCAGAATCTTCGTTCTCTGAGCAGATTCGATTTCCTGAAAATGATTCCCACGCGGAAGGCGAAGATCGCCGAGGCTCCCGCCAGGGCCATTCCATCCACGGATTCCTATAAGCCCAATGAACTTGCAAATGCCCTGCACCCCAAGTGCCAGCATCTTATTGTATCCGAAATCACGGAGCGCGAAAAGGATGTAAAAAGCTATTCTCTCACACCTGACATGGCCAGGGGAACCGAAAAGCTTGCCTATTTCTCGGCCGGCCAGTATCTTTCGGTAGCGCTTGAGATGGGCAGTGTCAAACTGACGCGCCCATACTCCATTTCATCTTCACCCAGAGAATCGCTCAGCGGCAGGTACGAACTGACCGTAAAGAGAGTCGACAACGGCCTCGCGTCGCAGTATATCCTCGACAACTGGAAGGTTGGTACCGAAGTCCTGGCCTCCGCTCCGCACGGCGAATTCACCTATGAACCGTTGCGCGACGCCAGACAGATCGTCGGGCTCGCAGGTGGAAGTGGCATCACTCCGTTTGTTTCGCTTGCAAAGGCAATAGCCGACGGATGCGAGGACGCGAACCTCACGCTCATTTATGGCAGCATGACCGAAAAAGAAATAATATTCCGCAACGAACTCGAAAATCTGGCCGCGAAATGCAGCCGTTTCAAACTGGTGAACGTTTTATGCGACGAAAAGGTCGACGGATGCGAAAAGGGCTTCATCACTGCCGAGCTCATCAGGAAGTATGCCCCCGCAAGCGGCGATTACTCGATTTTCGTATGCGGCCCGCAGGTGATGTACGATTTCGTGGACAAGGAGATCGAAAAACTCGGCCTGAGGAAAAAATTCATTCGTCACGAGCTGTTCGGCGAATACCGCTACCCCGAAAAGAACGATGACTATCCGAAGGACGCCGTAGGAAAGAAATTCAAACTCACGATCACGATTTGCGGCGAAAAAAAGACAGTTGAATGTGATGCAAACGTAACGCTACTCAACGCAATAGAGCACAACGGCATCGCAGCGCCCACAAACTGCCGCAGCGGTGTCTGCGGCTGGTGCCATTCACGTCTGGTGAGCGGCAACGTGTATGTCCCCAAGGAGGTTGACGGCAGGCGGATGGCGGACCTGCAATACGGATACGTCCATCCCTGTTCCACGTTCCCCCTCAGCGACGTCGAAATCGACGTGCCGCCTTTCCGCCTGTAGCGTATCAATGAACCGTAATATTATAACTGGAAATCGAAAATACCAAGTTGCTGTATAATAATTGTGTCATATAAAACAACAAGGAGCATATATGCCCGTTTGCGAAGTTTCATATGCGGAAGGTCTGTTTTCACCAAAAGAAGAAAAACAAATCGTTGAAAAAATAACGAAACTTCTTCTAAAAGTTGAATCCTTGCCTGATAATCAAATTTCAAGATCAATATGCTATGTAAATTTGATCGAATCAAAAAAAATGTATATCGGTGGAGACCTTTCTGAAAAGGGGAAAATACTCGTCAAAATATATACGTTTCATGACGCATTTTCAGATAATATAAAAAAAGAGATATACTCTTCAGTTAAGGACATTTTTGTAGAAGAAAACTCATTTTCCAAGGAATCAAATGGAAACAATATTTGGTGTATAATCACCCCAATCGAGGAATTAAATTTTGGAGTCGGTGGCATTCCCATCAATTTGAATATTGTCCATAATTTAACAAGCAAACAATGAATTATATAATAAAAACTATATAACCAGTTGTTTAACTGCGATGATTTTATTACTTGTGACAGTTCCGCAGCCTCAGTAAAATCAGCTGGCCGTCTGTATCTGGAAGGAAAAGAACATATTGCCCGGGATGGCGACACGATTGCCTTCCGCATCAATATCTAATACCAATTCTAACTCATTTCAAACTCGTTTGATTATATGCGCAAACGGATGCGGCACCCGTGAGGTCGAACCATTCAGGCGAGCCATCAGGAACGCCGCTGAAGAAGCAAGCGGATTCACAGGCACGTACGAAAGAGGATCTACCTTCATCAGATGAAACATGGCCTCAACGGTGGCGCATAGATTATTGCATTC
>MWDG01000104.1 GCA_002070455.1 Deltaproteobacteria bacterium ADurb.Bin151 | reverse complement strand
TTTTAAAATAGCGGCAAAGCTCGGCAGCGAACGCGCGAAGAACTTTTTAAAAAACGAAGGGATAAGCTGGTAGCGGAAACAATGACAACATCAAAAGAAACTTTCAGCCCGGACGCAGCCCAACAGAAGAAATTGATTCCGATCCTGATTTGCCTGGCCCTGGCGATTCTCACGGTTGCAGCCTTCTGGCAGCTCAGGGACTGCGGCTTTATCAACATGGATGATGGTCTCTATGTGTATCGAAATGCTGCTGTGCAATCCGGTCTGAACGCGAACAATATCAAATTGGCCTTTTCTCCTGAATTGGCAAAGTTGAGTGGCCATTGGCATCCCTTAACCTGGCTTTCATGGATGCTTGACCATGAACTCTTCGGCCTCAACCCCCGGGGCTATCACCTGATCAATCTTCTGTTACATTTGGTGAATACGCTTCTTCTTTTTCTGGTTCTGCGGCGGATGACCAAATCACTATGGCCCAGCGCCTTTGTAGCGGCTCTCTTTGCGATCCATCCCCTTCATGTGGAGTCTGTTGCCTGGATAGCGGAGCGCAAGGATGTTCTTTCCACTTTCTTCTGGATGCTTACCATGGGAGCGTACAGCTATTATGTGGAATCTCCGGGATTGAAGCGATATGTTTTTGTTGTTCTTTTCTTCGTTCTGGGTCTGCTTGCGAAACCCATGCTGATCACTCTTCCTTTTGTCCTGCTGCTTCTGGATTTCTGGCCCCTGCGGCGTTTTCAAGCAATAAAACCGGGTGACAGAGTTCAGGCTGAAGTGCCTAAGCTCCTGACTTCGGAAAAACAAAAGAAGAAATCTAAAACAAAGCAAATCACAAAAGAAACCTTGGAAGTCCAGAAATCAGCCGCTCCCGAATATTCACGGTCAAGGATCTTTCCTCTGCTGTGGGAAAAGGTACCGCTCTTTGCCCTCGCAATTCTTTCCAGTGTCATAACCTATTTCGCCGCGCAAAGTGCAGGCGCTGTTGAATCCACTGAAGCGTTGTCACTGGGTGTTCGTATCGGGAATGCCTTTGTTTCTTACATCGCATATATTGGAAAGATGATCTGGCCGAGCAATCTGGCCATCTTTTATCCTCATCCCCTGGGAGTGATTCTTTGGCAGGTTTTGGGGTCGGTATTGCTGCTTGCTGCCATAACCTTGGCTGTTTTCTGGAAGCTCAGGAGATTTCCTTATCTGGCAACAGGCTGGCTGTGGTATCTGGGCACACTGGTGCCTGTGATCGGCATCGTGCAGGCCGGCTCTCAGGCCATGGCGGACCGCTATACTTATGTTTCCCTGATCGGATTGTTTATGATCGCGGCATGGGGTGTGCCTGAACTTTTGAAAACCTGGAGATACCGGAAAGAAATACTTCTGGCATTATCCATATTGATCATTTTGGGCCTGTCCACCAAGACATGGACACAGGTCGGGTACTGGCAGAACAGCTTTACATTATTTGATCACGTCTTGAAAGTCACGGATCGTAATTGGCTCGCTTATAATAACAGGGGGACTGCCTATAAAGACCTTGGCAATTACCGGCAGGCGATTGAGGATTTCAACAAGGCGATCGAAATCAAAGTCAACTATGCGGATGCCTATAGCAACAGGGGTGCCGCCTATAAAGGCCTTGGCAATTACGGGCAGGCGATTGAAGATTACAACAAGGCGATAGCAATCAAACCGGATGAGGCAATGGCCTATAGCAACAGGGGTAATGCCTATAAAGGTCTGGGCAATTACCAGCAGGCGATTGAGGATTATAACAGGGCGATAGAAATGAAACCGGATGAGGCAATGGCCTATGGCAACAGGGGTGTCGCCTATAAAGGTCTGGGCAATTACCGGCAGGCGATTGAGGATTACAACAGGGCGATCGAAATCAACCCCAGCTATGTCGATGCGTATATGAACAGGGGTGTCGCATATGGCATCCTCGGCAATTACCGGCAGGCGATTGAGGATTTAAACAAGGCGATCGAAATCAAACCTGATGAGGCCAAGGCCTATGGCAACAGGGGCAATGCCTATGCTGGCCTCGGCCATTACCGGCAGGCGATTGAGGATTATAACAAAGCGATTGAGATAAAGCCGGATTATGAAGATGCTTATCTTAACAGAGGTGCTGCCTATGCCCAGCTTGGTGACGCAAATCTTTCAATCAATGATTTTAGAATGGCGGCAAAGCGCGGCAGCGAACGCGCGAAGAACTTTTTAAGAAGCCAAGGAATAAGCTGGTAGCGAGGAAACAATGACAATATCAAAAGGAACTTTCAGCCCGGACGAAGCCCAACAGAAAAACTGGATTCCGATCCTGATTTGTTTGTTTCTGGCGATCCTCACGGTTGCCGCCTTCTGGCAGCTCAAGGACTGTAACTTTATTAATTTTGACGACAATAATTACGTGTATGAAAATCCTACTGTTCTAACCGGTCTGAACGGGAACAGTATCGTAAAGGCCTTTTCTGCTGAAATGGCGAAGGTAGGCCATTGGCATCCCTTAACCTGGCTTTCCCTGATGCTTGACTATGAACTCTTTGGCCTCAACCCCCGGGGCTTTCACCTGATCAATCTTCTGTTACATTTGGTGAATACGCTTCTTCTTTTTCTGGTTCTGCGGCGGATGACCAAATCGCTCTGGTCCAGCGCCTTTGTAGCGGCTCTCTTTGCGATCCATCCCCTTCATGTGGAGTCCGTCGCCTGGGTCACAGAGCGCAAGGATGTTCTTTCCACTTTCTTCTGGATGCTCACACTGGGAGCGTACAGCTATTATGTGGAGCATCCGGGATTGAAGCGATATGTTTTTGTCCTGCTGTTTTTTGTCCTGGGCCTGCTGTCGAAACCCATGCTGATCACTCTTCCCTTTGTATTATTGCTTCTGGATTTCTGGCCCCTGCGGCGTTTTCAAGCAATAAAACCGGGTGACAGAGTTCAGGCTGAAGTGCCTAAGCTCCTGACTTCGGAAAAACAAAAGAAGAAATCTAAAACAAAGCAAATCACAAAAGAAACCTTGGAAGTCCAGAAATCAGCCGCTCCCGAATATTCACGGTCACGAATCTATCCTCTGCTGCGGGAAAAAATTCCGCTTTTCATCCTGGTAATCTTTTCGATTATTGTAACATACCTTGCCGCGCAAAGCGCAGGCGCTGTTTCATCCACTGAAGCGCTGCCACTGGGTATCCGTATGGGAAATGTCTTTATTTCCTACAGCGCATATATTGGCAAGATGATCTGGCCGAGCAATCTGGCCATCTTTTACCCTTATCCAAAGTTGCTGGTTCCCTGGCAGATTATAGGGTCGGTATTACTGCTTGTTGCCGTAACCCTGGCCGTTATCTGGCGGGCAAAGAAATCGCCTTATCTCGCGACGGGCTGGCTGTGGTATCTGGGCACGCTGGTGCCGGTGATCGGCATCGTTCATGTCGGTCCTCAGGCCATGGCGGACCGCTACACGTATATTTCCCTGATCGGATTATTTATGATCGCGGCATGGGGTGTCCCGGATCTCTTGAAGCAATGGCGGTATCGGAAAGAAACCCTTTTGGCATTAGCAGTCTTGATCATTTTGGGCCTGTCCATCAAGACATGGACACAGGTCGGATACTGGCAGAACAGCGTTACATTATTTGATCACGCCTTGAAAGTCACGGATGATAATTGGCTCGCTTATAACAATAGGGGGACTGCCTATAATGGCCTGGGCCATTACGTGCAGGCAATCAACGATTTCAACAAGGCGATCGAAATCAAACCCGATCATGCGGATGCCTATGTTAATAGGGGTGCCGCATATGGCAAACTTGGCAATTACGGGCAGGCGATTGAAGATTTAAACAAGGCGATAGCAATCAAACCGGATGATGCAATGGCTTATGGCAACAGGGGGAATGCCTATAGAGGCCTCGGCAATTACAGGCAGGCGATTGAGGATTACAGCAGAACAATCACCATCAAACCGGATGAGGCCATGGCCTATAGAAACAGGGGGAAGGCCTATTGCAGCCTGGGCAATTACCGGCAGGCGATTGAGGATTTAAACAAGGCGATCGAAATCAAACCGGACTCTGAAGAGGTCTACATTATTAGAGGTGTTGCCTATAAAGGCCTTGGCAATTACAAGCAGGCGATTGAGGATTTTGGCACAGCAATAGAAATCAACCCGGGCCTTGCAGATGCCTACTTCAACAGGGGCCTTCTTTATCTAAAACAGAGCGATAACATCTCTGGCTGTCGTGACGCACGAAAAGCATGTGAATTAAGGGATTGTGAATTATTGAAAGCTGCAAATAACGGAGGGTTGTGTCGCTGATGTATTTGAGGTATTGAGCATCGCGCTCTTTGATGAAGAGGCGTGGTCAGCAATAGTGCGTCTTGCTGTTTGAAATAAAAAAACTAAAGGAGATGAAAATGGGAAACAAAAGAAATCGTGCGGGGTTGTTTTTGGTTGCAGTTCTATTGATGGGTGCAATGATGCTTTTCTCGGGATGTGACAAGCAGGGCGACACGAAAGAAAAGCTCACTTTCACCACGGAATATCAGGCCGTTCTGTTGAACAACGGCCAGTATTTTTTCGGGAAAATGGAGAAGGCGGGATCGGCTTATCCGATACTTAGGGATGTTTATTATGTCCGTCAGCAGATGAATCCGGAAACGAAGGAAATGAGATCAACCATTTTCAAGCGCAGCATGGAGCCCTTTGGCCCTGACATGATGTATATCAATGCCAATTCGATTGCCCTGATCGAGCCCGTGTCGCCGGATTCAAAAGTGGCAATGCTGATCAAGCAGGCTGCGTCTCAGAAGACGGAAGGCGTGCCGCCGCCGGCAGAGCCAAAGAAGAAATAGTTCTGCGGTATTAGGGGTATTCGGGGGACATAACGCTTAATTGCCGAATACCCGCAGGGGCTTAACGTAGGGCGTACCTCGCGTGACCTTCAGGTTATCAGGTGCGCCAGGCCAGGCTTGCATTCGATTCGGCGGGTCTAAAGACCCGCCCTACTTCATGCGCCTTCGGCAAATGCGCAATCCATGAATTAAGGGTTATGTCCCCCGAATAACATCGTGCTTGACATCAGGCGGCTATCGGCTAATATGCAGTTGTCACTGTATATACCTGTAGGAGCGTTCATCATTCACAGAGGAGGTGCAATGTGCCGCTGTCATTAAACATACCCAACCAAGTGCTGGAAGCGGTAAGAGTGCCGCGCAGCCGTGCTCGGGAGGCATTAACCCAGGAGCTTGCTTTTTCGCTGTATGCCCGGGGAATGGCATCTTTCGGAACGGCAAGACGTTTGGGCAGACTGACAAAGTGGGAATTTATGGAAGGCCTCGCCGAACGAGAGATTCAGCGCCACTATCATGAGGATGAGCTTAAAGAAGACTTGAAATATGCCAAAAACGGTAAGTAATTCATCGCCTATCATCCATCTGGCCAAGATTGGCAAACTTGATCTGCTGCGCGGTCTGTCCGGTGATTTATTGATACCGCCCGCAGTGTATGAGGAATGCATTGTTGAAGGCAGGCAAAGGCCGGATGTGGAAATCATCAAAAAAGCAGCCCGCTGGCTGAAGGTTCAAAAACCTCAAGACAGAAATCTTATTAAACTGCTGTGCCGTGAAATTGATAATGGAGAAGCTGAGGCGATTGCTCTGGCCCTTGAACTCAATGCCGATTTGCTGCTGCTGGACGATGCTGAAGCACGAGAAAAGGCGAGGATTTATGACATTCCTGTCACTGGAACACTGGGGATTCTCTTGCGTGCAAAATACGCCGGGGAAATTAACTCGTTGCGCCATATTTTCCTTAGGCTAGCCAAAACAGGCTTCTGGGTTGATGAAAAATTAATCCACCGGCTTTTAAAAGAAGCCGGCGAAGACTGAGTGTGTTCTCTATTAGGGGGACATAACACTTAATTATTCCTCTCGCTTCTTTTTCCTGAAATTCCCGGCAATAAGCTTTGAGACCTTTGAAAATTGTCATTTCGAGGAGTCCCGATTTGTCGGGACGACGAGAAATCTTAGAAATTATGAACCGTTAAAGATTTCTCCCTGCGGTCGAAATGACAAGAGGGGGCGGTCGAAATGACAGAATTGGCGATTATTCAAAGCTCTCGCTTTATGCAGGGCGTACCTCGCGTGACCTTCAGGTTATCAGGTGCGCCAGACCAGGCTTACATTCGATTCGGCGGGCCTGAAGCCCCGCCCTGCTTATTGAAGGCGCAAGGAAGTTTTTATGAATTAAGTGTTATGTCCCCCGAATTAATGTCCCCCGAATTCCGCATCATTTCCGTGTTGACAAAAAAATACAAAGTAATTATTCTGTAATCATGATTAGCTTTAGGTGGGATGACCGGAAGAATGAAGCCAATAAGAAAAAGCATGGGGTTTCTTTCAGTGAAGCTAAAACAGTGTTTTATGATGAAAATGCCATTAGGTATTTTGATCCCGACCATTCTGACGATGAAGACAGGTTTTTGATGGTTGGCCTCAGCCAGAAGATCAGAGTAATTGTTGTCTGTCATTGTTTCAGAGAAGAAGATTCGGCCATCAGGATTATATCGGCCAGAAAAGCTACGCGCAGCGAGGAAGACAATTATTGGAGGGAACGGGCATGAGAAAAGAATATGATTTCAGCAAAATGGAAGGACAGCAGAATCCCTATATCAAGGAATTAAAGACTCAGGTGACCATCCGCCTCGATAAGGATACAGTTCAGTATTTCAAGGGGTTAGCTAAAAAAACCGGCATGACGTATCAGAATCTGATCAATTTGTATTTGAGGGACTGTGTAGAAACGAAGAAGGAACCGCGCGTTCAATGGTCTCAGCCCGCATAAGGGTTCGTAATTAGGGGGACATAACACTTAATTGCAAGCGCACCTAATAACCTGAAGGTCACAAGCACCGGAATCAAGTATTATCAATAGCTTCCTGGATACCGGCTTTCGCCGGTATGACGAAAAACGAGGTTATGCAAAGCTCTCGTGTTATGTCCCCCAAATTCAATGTCCCCCGAATTCAGAGAAAAATCATTCTAAAGCAGTATGTACACGTGCGCCTTTCTCCTGTATCAAAACAAAAACTCCGTTTGTCCAAGGCGAGGTGAAGATGCGGCAAAGAAAGTACTTCCCTGCTTGCTTTTTGCTGATGATGGCGGTTCTGTTTTCTGTCCTCCTTTCCCCCCCGGCTTTGGCAGATCTGCAGAGAGTTGACGAA
>MWDG01000103.1 GCA_002070455.1 Deltaproteobacteria bacterium ADurb.Bin151 | reverse complement strand
GGCCACATCCTGAAAGATATCCTGCCTGGCCGCCTTTTCTCCCTGCAGCTCCGCCGTACGGCTGTTTTTCAGGATATTGAGGACTCCCAGCGGCGCGGCTGTTGCCACACGACGGGCCAATTCCAGCGCCTTTTCCAGCTGTTTGCCCGGCTCGGTCACATACTGAACCAGACCTGTCCGGTAAGCCTCCTCGGCGGTCCATTCATCACCGGTCAGCAGGTAGCGCATCGCGTTGGCCCTACCCATTTCTTTGGGCAGCCTCAGTGTTGCCCCGCCGCACGGGAAAAACCCCCGGCGCACTTCCAGCATGCCAAACCGTGTATCGGATGCCGCCACGCGGATGTCCGCGTTGAGCATCGTCTCGACACCCCATGTAAAGCAGTATCCCTGCACGGCAAATATGATCGGTTTGCGGCACCGGGCATCGCTCATCATGTAAAAAGGGTCAATTTCATTTTTTTCGGCCAGCGGGAATCCGGCACCTCCGGTAAAAACATCCGACCAGTCGGTCAGTTCAAGCCCTGACGTGAAATGAGGACCATTTGCATAAACGACGCCTACCCGGTAATGATCGTCCTGATCCAGTTTGTAATAGGCCTGCGCCATTTGGGAGTACATTTCCCGTGTCATGGCGTTGTATTTCTTCGGCCGGTCGATCTCAATGAGCATGATGTGTTCTTCGGTTTTGATGTTGATCGTCATATGTTTTCCTCTTCTGGTATTTAAACTGACCGGGAGTATAAGGAAAGGAACCGCACATGTCAACGCAATAATCAATCGGTTATTATGGTATGCATGTTTTTTCCTTCTTGACAAACCCGGCCATAGTTGTATAATACAACTATGAGGAAAAATGTCTGCAATCATGAACAGTTTTTGAACCTGATGATCGGACTTGCACAGGCGACACGATGCTGTCGTCAGGATACAGCTTTTTGCGAAGGAGTAACCTTTCAGCAATTTGTCATTCTGGATGCCCTGGCAAAAAACACAGAGCTGAAGATATCAGATTTGCACCCAATTCTTTCTGTGGAAAAAAGCACAACAACCCGTCTGGTCAACCCCCTGATTCAAAAAGGCCTTGTAAAACGCAAAAAGTCCCACCTCGATTCAAGGTCATTTGTGCTCACCCTGACGGAAAATGGCGGAAATGTTTATCAAAACGTTCAGCGTTGCCTGGCAAATTTCCTGGGCAGCATTGAATCGAATCTGCCGGCGGGAAATAAAGATAATATTTTACAGGCCGTACAAGCTTTTATCAATGCCATAAAAAACGCTTCTGGCGTTTGCAATTGCTGTAAATGACAGCAGGAATCAAATATGGAAGAAAACAGAAAAAAAATTGAACCCAGTGGCAAATTTGAATTCCCTGTCCTTCAGGATAACTCGAGCTGTTGTGGCGGAGACATAGCCCCTAAAAAAGAACCCTGTTCACCCCCTTGCCTTGATCAGGATTTTGTTTCAGGATCCATTGCAACACCTCAAGGGAATATCCCCCGGGTATCCTCGACGCTGACCCGGCAGGACCAATGGGGAACCATCAAAGCCCGCCTGGGCGCAGGCCGAATGAGCTACGCTATTGATCCAGGCCTTTATGCGCTGGGAAAACCGGATGAGCAGTCTCCTGTTCTGGTCACCGCCAATTACAAGATGAGCTTTGATTATCTGCGTCAGTCATTGCCGAGCCATAACGCCTGGATCCTTGTTCTGGACACCAGGGGAATCAACGTCTGGTGCGCCGCAGGAAAAGGGACCTTCGGGACACAGGAACTTATTGACAGAATAGAAACGAGCGGCCTTAAAAATGTGGTCCGTCATCGGGAAATTATTCTTCCTCAACTGGGTGCACCCGGCGTTGCCGCGCACCTCGTCAGACAGGCCTCCGGATTCAGGGTTCACTACGGACCGGTTCGTGCCGAAGACCTGCCTGCGTATCTTGATTCCGGTTTCAGGGCCACAGCAGATATGAGAATCATGTCTTTCCCGTTGAAAGATAGGGTCGTGTTGATTCCCATCGAATTACTGGCGGCGGCCAGGCCTTATTTTTTTGCAGCTCTCCTGTTTATGATTTTATCCGGCATTCTGGGACCATCCGGATTTCTGAAAAACATTCTCCATGACGGCATGTTTGTCGCCGGCGCGCTCCTTCTGGCCGTCGCAGCCGGAACAGTCCTGCTTCCACTTCTCCTCCCGTATCTTCCGGGTCGGGCTTTCTCTGTAAAGGGACTGTTTGTTGGACTGGTCGTTGCCGTGGGACTGATCTATATGCGGGGAATGAATCTTCAGATTTGGGCGGAACGTGTACAGGCACTGGCGTGGGTATTGATCATTCCTGCCGTATCGGCCTATCTGGGCATGAATTTCACCGGGTGTTCGACTTACACGTCCCTGTCCGGTGTGAAAAAGGAAATGCGGTTTGCCCTGCCGATGGAGATTACGGCCGGAAGTCTGGGAATTGCCGCATGGATGACATCGGCGTTTCTTGCTTAGGAGGATCCATGAGAAGCCTGGTTTATCTGAAAGATGTTGCGACAATTAAGCTGGATGAACAAAAATGCACCGGCTGCGGTATGTGTCTGGATGTCTGCCCTCATCATGTATTTGCAATGAACGGGAAAAAGGTGCGGATTGATTCCCGCGATACCTGCATGGAATGCGGCGCCTGCAGTAAAAACTGTCCCGCGGAAGCTCTCCAGGTTCAGTCCGGTGTCGGCTGCGCTGCTGCTGTCATCAACAGCATGTTGGGGCGAAACGGGGGCGAATGCTGCTGCGGTCCTCAAACGGACAAAGATGGCTCTGTGAAAAACGGCGGAGCATGCTGCTGCTAGGCATGGCAGAAAGCTCCGGAAAATCCATGCTATTGTAATCATTACTATTCTTTTTAAAACTATTGACTTTGGCCGGTCTTTCCTGTAGGAATAACAAGGTCTTCTCAAAACGACCTCAATGCCCTATGGATATCGGAATTTATCAATATTTATATAGTTTTATCTTCCATAATAACCATTGGGGTTCTATGCGCCATTCCAATCTCTTTCAACAGAAAAAATCATTCCCGCCACCCCGGGGGTAAAGGAGGAAATATATCATGACCAACAGCAGTTCAAAGGAAAGCAGGCTGCCGGTACTCGGCATCAACAGCCTGGGAAGAATCGGCAAATTAACCCTATGGCACCATGTCGGCAGAAAGTACTTCAAGGAAATCGTCGTAAACCAGGGGCGTGACATAGGAACGGGAATGGACACTATTGCCCGTCTGATTGAGGCAGATGCCACATACGGATTGCTCCACCGGTTTCTTTACGGCTATAAAGCGAAGCCCTGCATCCAGATTACGGATGATAAAAACGGTAAGATGCTTATCGACGGCATTCCAGTGACCATCCTGCGCGAGCAGAGAAACCCGCTCAATATCCCCTGGCGTCAGTATGGCGTTGATATCGTAGTGGATTGCAGCGGCACATTCAAAGATCCAACGACTCCCGTAGACGACAAAAAAGGTTCCATTCGAGGTCACTTAAATGGAGGCGCCAAAGCGGTCATCCATTCCGCGCCGTTTAAAATCAAAAACAAGGCCCTTTCAACGCCCGAGGACACGACAACCCTGATTTACGGGATCAACCACACGGCATTCAATCCCAAAAAGCACCTTCTGATTTCAGCGGCATCCTGCACCACGACAGGTCTTGCCCACATGGTCAAGCCGCTTCTGGACAATGAGTACACCAGTAAAATTCTGACAGCCTCGATGTCCACGATCCATGCCGTCACCAATACCCAGAGCGTTCTGGACAAGCTGCCTAAAGCTGGCGAAAAGGATATCCGAAAGACACGAAGCATCCTGAACAACATTATTCTTACCTCAACGGGAGCTGCAAAAGCCCTGATCGAGGTTATTCCGGAAGTAAAAAACATCGGTTTCATGGGCGATTCCATTAGGGTGCCAACCAACACTCTGTCGCTCATCATCCTGAACGCAACATTCCAGGCCAAGCAGAACAAAGCGGGCGAAGTGGCCAATATCGATACCAAGAAACTCAATGAAATCTATGAGAAGGCCGCTCAAAACAATCCGCTGATCCGGTTCACAATGCAACAGAACGTCTCGACGGATCTGATCGGGGAAGACGCGGCTGTCATCATTGAAGGACAGTTCAATCACACAAGAACCGCCTTCATTCCGGTTGATCTCTCTCATGTCCCCAATATGCCGGCGGATCTTCTTAAAAACATTGGAGACCAAACGCTGAACATGCCGGTGATCCACGCCAAGATTTTCGGCTGGTACGACAACGAATATGGAAGCTACACAAACCGGATGGGTGATTTGACCGAATACATTCACAAAAATATTCAGTAAGCGGCACAAGGATGATGCCACTCCCGTTTTTGATGCATGAAGAACGGGGGTGGTTTTTCAAAAAACCGTTAAGCACAACAGGCAGGTTTTTTATCCATAATGATCGCATAAATCTGTTCTTTTATGTTTTAAAAATGGTCGGATGACTTCAGGAGTCAGAACAAAAACGGGTGATCAAACATGTCAAAGGAACTGGAACGGATAAAAATCGTCCCGAACAGGATCGAGGAGCAGCTGGAAAAAATCATCAGCGAAAATAAGCGGCTGCGTTTCCAGTACGCTTCAGCCACCAAACAGGTGAATGAACTCAATGAGTTCATGCAAATCATGCTGAACATGTCCCCTTTTGGCATCTCCATCATCCAGAATGACAGGTTCATTTTCAACAACAAAGCCTTTTCAGAGATTGTCGGTTTTTCCCAGAAAAAGCTCAGAAACATGGCCCCTGAAGACATCGTGTTTGAAGCGGACCGCGAGCATGTCACCAAGAGCATTGAGGGAGCCTACACAGACCATGTCCAGACATTTTTCATGTTTCGCATCATGACGAAGGATGAAAAGATCAAATGGATTCTGGGTTCGGTCGCCCTCATTCACATGAATGAAAAGCAGGCCCTGCTGGGGAACTTTGTTGATCTGACTGAAGGAAGGGTCATGCATCTGGCATACAACGACGCTCTCACCGGTCTTCCCAACCGAAAACTGATGATGGATCGTATGGAACAGGCCATCGTAGCGGCTAAAAGAAGAAACGAAAAACTGGCCCTCCTTTTTATGGACCTTGACGGTTTCAAAAACGTTAATGATCAGTACGGGCATGAAATCGGAGACAAACTGCTGATTGAAATTGCAGGAAAGTTAAGAGAAGTCGTACGGCGTGAAAATGACACGATTTCCCGATTCGGCGGAGATGAATTCCTGATTCTCCTGACGGACATTATCCACAGAGATCACATTGAAAGTATCATCTTTCATCTTTTTGACAAATTCACGAAACCGATTTCAATTGCAGGAACAAATGTGACCAACCGCGTCTGTTTCAGCGTCGGAGTCGCGCTATATCCGGAACACGGCGAGGACTCCGACACATTGATACGACACGCCGACGAGGCCATGTACAGGATCAAAAAGACCCGCGGGAAAAACAGTTTTCTGTTTTTTGAACCGTCGTAAAAAGATCAGCCTACCGGAAAAAACGCTACAGGGTAATCGAATAATACTTTTCCGTTTCCCTTTCATGTTTTCCCAGATAAAGGGCGCCGCTCCAGCCGTCGATACAGATAAAATCTCCCGTTTTGATCGTTTGCCCTTCGATCGTGGCATAGCCTTCCGATTCGTAAACCTTCAGCTTCCCCAGGCCGACGACACCGACTTTGCTGAGCTGCGGAATGGTCACGGCGGCATGGGAAGTCGCCCCGCCTTTGGCGGTCAGTAACCCCTCCACCTGCAGCAGGACGCCGACATCATCCGGGACCGTGTCGGGACGGACGAGGATCAGAGAAGTTTTCGGCTCCTTTCCGCGGAACCGTTTAATGTCCTCTTCGGAATAAACCGCCTTGCCGCAAAGCGCGCCACCGCTTACGCCAATCCCCATTCCCATCAGGGACGCCGCCAGCAGTGGAGTGTCTTTAAAGCGCCTTAACGTCTTGGTTTTCACCTGGTCCATGTCCCGGGTCTGCAGGACGAATAACTGTTCTTTTCGCGGGCCTTCAAATGTAAATTCCATTTCCTGGTGATTGAAACCCTTTTCGTAAATCACGATTTCCGCTATCTTAACCAGTTCGGCATAAATATCCGGGAACGTGACTTCAAGGGAAATATTGGTATGCCGATGTTCAGTAATCCGCTGTTTTTCGGAGATGGGAAACGTTTCGACAAGTCCGGAAACGATGTCATCTCCCTGAACACCAAAAATAAAATCTCCGTAAAGCGTTACATCGGAGGAGGCGCTTTTCGGATCGCGGGTAAAAATCACGCCGGAACCGGACTTTTCATGGAGATTACCAAAAACCATCGCCTGAACAATAACAGCGGTTCCCCATTCATCGGACAGACGCATTTGATGACGGTAAATTTTAGCCTGTTCGGAATACCAGGAATCAAACACCTGTAAAATCGCGTGGCGCAGCTGCCGCATCGGGTCATCCGCCAGCGGAATACCGTTATCCTGAATGCCCTTCTTGTAAGCCTGCGCAATTGCTTTCATCAGATCAGGCGGGAACTGAATTTTTCTCTCCACACCGTGTTTCTGTTTGAAACCTTCCATAATGGCATCAAAAAAGTCCCGGCTCAAACCGTGGAACATGCCCCAGGTCTGAAGGAAGCGGCGGTAGGAATCCCAGGCCGCCCACTGGAAGTCCTTTCTCCCTCCAAGGCTTTCCGCGATGGACGCGTTGATTCCAACATTCAGGAAAGAACGCATCATCCCCGGCAAAGAAACCGTGGCCCCGCTCCGAACGGATAAAAGCAGCGGGTTGCTGCGGTCGCCGAACTTTCGGCCTGTTTTTCTTTCCAGATCTGAAATTTGTCTATTGATGCGGTCAACCAGGTCCCGGAAAATATACTTATCGCCGTAAACAGCATCATACCCCCGGAATACTTCCGTGGTAATGATGAAGCCCGGCGGGACCGGGAAGCCGAAAGAAACCAGCTTTTTGAGAAAATAGCCTTTATTGCCCAGAAGAATCTGATTATCCATTTTGGCGTTTTGGCCGTAAATAGGACAGACCGCCAGTTCGGGATTGTAATCCATCAGCAGGTTGAGAATCCTTTTGTTTTCCTTGAATTTTTCCAGTTCAGCGTTGAGTGTTTTAATGACCGCATGGACAAAGTTGTCCAGCACCTGCAGGCCGAAAGCGGACGATATCATGCTGCGGATAAAACTCTCGGATTCCTGATAAACCAGTTCATCGCT
>MWDG01000102.1 GCA_002070455.1 Deltaproteobacteria bacterium ADurb.Bin151 | reverse complement strand
ACTTCCGCCGTATACATCTTGTCATACTTCCTCTTCAGGCTGACCAGAATCAACCCGCCTACAATCAGGCAGCCCAGCTGGAAATACGGGAAATTCGCCGCTCCCGCTGCCGCATATTCTGCGAATCCAAAGGTTGCCGTTAAAAGAACTACTGCTGCCGCCGCTGCGATGGTTCCGAATGTCTTTTTCATGATCTGTTACCTCCTTGAGGGTTTTTGTTTTATTTGCCTTTATACTAATGAAATTTGCGTGCCAGAATTGCATATCCAGCAAACAATTATTGCAAAATATTGATTTATAAGATGATTTAATAACTATTTCCTCCGGGCAAGAGCATGACAAAAGCCCGGTTGTGCCATTTCCTTCAATGGAACGTTTATCAGGATTGAACAAAACGTGTAAGACCCCCTGAAAATCAATGTTCCTCATTTTATGTTGACAAGATTGACTGACCGGCTTAAAAATACTTTCCAGAATTATAATTTCTTTCATATGTCTTATTAACACTTAAAATAAAGACCTTGTAATGACCCAACCGCTAAAAAAAGAGTGTCAGTCAAATTATAAGATTTCTTTTCAATGGAAAGATTTGAATCTTTTCGTTGATCTTGCAGGCGAATTCGGTCTGAAAAACCTGAATGCCTTCACAGAGGAAATCAAGCGCGAAATTTCGCGGCAAAAAACTCAATCCATGACTTTTGATCTTTCAGGAATCTGCTATCTGGACAGCGCCGCGGCCCTGGCCCTGGTCCAGATTGAAAAGGAATCAGTCTCCAGAAATATTCCCTGCCGGTTAATCAATTTAAGTGATGAAGCCAAAGGAATCTTCAGCGTCATCCACGAGGACGCCCTGACCCATTTACCCATTCATGCGGAAAAGTCCGGCGAAGGCGTGATCAGCCAGATGGGACAGGCATCGATCTACCTGGCCCGCGATTTTGTCAACTTTGTAACATTTATCGGAGAACTGCTTGTTGCCCTGGCCTACACCTTGAGACATCCCCGGACGCTCCGCGGCAAGGATGTTCTATTTTACGTCCGGCGGGCAGGTGTGGACGGTCTTCCAATTGTCGCTCTGATCGGCCTCCTGATGGGGTTGATCATGGCATTCATGTCTTATCTGCAGTTCAGGCAATTCGGTGCCAATATTTACGTGCCCGCACTGGTCAGTTTTGCCATGGTCAAAGAGCTGGGCCCTATCATGACGGCCATTTTAGTCGCTGGACGTTCCGGATCCGCGTTTGCCGCGGAAATCGGCACCATGGTGGTTAACGAGGAAGTGGACGCGCTGCAGACGATGAGCTTTGATCCGGTCCGTTTTCTGGCGATCCCCAAGGTTCTGGCTACAGTTATTGTCGTTCCGATCCTGACCATTTATGCCGATCTTGCCGGCATTCTCGGCGGAATGATCATCGGAATCACCAGTCTGGATCTGACAGTAAAAACCTACATTACGCAGTCGATGAAAACGATTCAGGTGTTCGATGTAGTCACCAGTCTGGTGAAAGCAGCCGTATTTGCAGGGCTGATATCCGCCATAGGCTGCCAGAGAGGATTCCAGGTACGCTCGGGCGCTCAGGACGTCGGCAAATACACAACCTCCGCTGTTGTTGCTGCAATCTTTCTGATCGTGTTGACCGATTCCATTTTTGCCGTTATGCTTTATTATGTGAAACGATACAGTATTATTTAGTAAAATGATCTGATGGAGTTTTGATTTTGGAAACCTCGAAGAACACGCCCATTATCACCGTGAAAAACCTGACGGCACGCTTCGGCAACAATATTGTTTTTGAAGATGTCAGCTTCGAGGTCAATAAAGGGGAGGTTCTGGTGATTGTCGGTGAATCGGGATGCGGCAAATCAACCCTTCTGAGAATCATGATCGGTCTGCAAAAACCCACCGCCGGGCAGGTTTTGTTTCAGGGAACGGATATTATAAACGCCAGGGAAGAAGATCTCCATCTTTACCGGCAGAATATCGGCGTGCTTTTTCAGTCCGGCGCCCTGTTCAGCTCGATGACAATCAAAGAAAATATCGCGCTGCCGCTTTCGGAGTACACGGACCTCAGTTCCGACACCATCGATCAGATTATCAAAATGAAACTGGGCATGGTCAATCTGGCCGGCTATGAAAATCATCATCCGTCGGAACTTTCTGGCGGCATGAGAAAAAGGGCCGGCATTGCGCGGGCCATGGCACTCGATCCCAGTGTCCTTTTCTTTGACGAATTATCCGCCGGCCTCGATCCGGTTACCGCGGTGGAACTGGACAATCTGATCATCAAGACCAATGAAGCCCTGGGAACAACCATGGTGATTGTGACCCACGAACTGGAATCTATTTACAAAATAGCCCATAGAGTGTTAATGTTGGACAAAGAGGCAAAAGGAATGATTGCCGAAGGAAAACCCATGGAATTAAAAGAAAAGGCAACAGACCCGCGGGTGAAAAGTTTCTTCCTGCGTCAGCTGCCTTCCGCATCCGCTGAACAGAGGTTCTATGACAACTAGCAATTCGAAATTTTTAATCGGCCTTTTTGTCATGATCGGCCTGCTGATTCTTTCCGCTGCAATCATCTGGGTCGGAGCATCCAGAGTGCTGATGAAGGGATCCCTCTACTCGGTGTATTTTGATGAATCCGTCCAGGGGTTGCAGGTGGATTCCGCCATCAAATACCGTGGGGTGGAAATTGGAACGGTTCAGAAAATAGGCGTCGCACCGGATCACCGCCTGATTGAAGTAATCATGAAGATTGACCTGGAAAGCAGCATGCAGCACCAGACCATCGCCTCGCTGAAAACGGCCGGCATCACCGGTATTGTTTTTATCGAACTCGACCGGATTTCTGAAGGCGAACTGGAAAATTCACCTAAACTTAATTTTAAACCGGATTATCCGGTCATTCCGTCACGCAAATCGGAAATCAGCCGTTTTCTTTCTGACACGAGCATCATCATGCAAAACATCAAGGACATCGACTTCAAGGGCATTTCCATCAGCCTGAAAAATACCGCTTTGGCCATTGAAAATTTCGCAGCAGGAAAACGAATCAACAATATCATGGCCAACCTGGAATCCACCTCCGCGAATCTCGACAAGACCATTGCCAGTATCAACAAAACGATTGGCCAGGGCAAGGTGGATAAAACCATCACGGAAGCCCTGGGCGTAATGTCTGATGCCCGCAGTCTGATCCAACAGACAAAAAAAGAAATAGAGGCTCTGAATCTGCGCGAAAAATCCGACCGGACAGACGCGATTCTCTCTGGAATCGAAAAGAAAACTACAACCATCTCAAATAATATGGAAGATACATCGGAAAATTTACGGATAGCCTCGGAAAACATCCAAAGGCTTTCAGAGAGCTTAAACAGAAATCCGTCGCAGCTGATCTTCTCAAAACCGCCACCGCCGCGACAGCCTATGGAGTAGGGAAAGGAACTGCCTCATGAGATTTTTTTTACAAAAGGGGAAAGGTTTTCTGACAAAGTCAACCGGCGCATTCTTCACTGTCGTGATGGTTTCTTTGCTCCTCACCGGATGTTTCACAGGTGGGAAACCACCGTATGATGTCGAAAGATATATTTTGAATTACACGACATCTTCCTGGAATCAACCGGTCAAACTTGGGGTATCTATCAAATTCAACCGTTTTTCCATTGCCGCCGCATACAATTCCGCAAGAATGATCTTCCGCAACGACGATTACAAAATAGACTCCTTTAATTATTCCCGCTGGGCAGTCAATCCCGCAGACATGATTGCCGACAGGATTCTCGACGACATGACGGGCAGCGGTCTTTTCCAGACCGTTTTTTCCTATCAGGAAGCCCAGGAAGGACGCTTTGTCATTTCCGGCGGCATCGAAGAATTTCTGCTCAGCATCGACCAAAACGGCAAAAACGCCGTCATCAGAATGACCATCGCACTGCAGGATTCCAGAGTGAAATCGTCCGTCAAGAGAACGATCTTTCAGAAAAAATATTTGCGGACGGAACCCCTGCCGGAATCATCGCCGCAGGGATATTGCGAGGCCGCCAGCCGGGCCATGCAGCATCTCTCCCGGGAGATCATCGGCGACATTTACAACGCAATCAGAAACACTTCTCCATCAACAGCGGATTCCCCATGAAAGAGATTTCTATTAAGACGCGCGCGCGCTTTGAGATGATCGATATCACGGCGGCTGTCCGGAAAGCGGCGCACGAGGCCAAAATCGAATCAGGCATCGGACTGGTTTATACACCCCATACCACCGCCGCGATCACAATCAATGAAAACGCCGACCCGGACGTACCCCTTGATATCCTTGCGGCCCTGGAGCGCGCTGTTCCGTTATCTTCAAATTACCGGCACGCGGAGGGCAATTCCGCGGCGCATGTCAAATCCTCGCTGGTCGGCGCGTCCGAAATGGTCATCATTGAAAATGGAAACCCGGTTTTAGGAACCTGGCAGTCGATCTTCTTCTGTGAATTCGACGGGCCAAGAACGAGAAAGGTTATTGTTAAATTCATAACTGCGTGAAAGGTTTTATTGCCGTTCATCATCCATGATAGGATTCATTGGAAGCAACGGCTCGAGGAATTGGATGAGTTCTGGAATACGGTTCGTCACAACAGCCCATATTCTTTCATCCTTGATTTCACCATATTCATGTATCAAAATATTTCTTTGGCCAATAATGCTTCCCCATGGTATTTCCGTATGACTTTTTTGAAATCTTTCAGAAATACGATTTGCAGCTTCGCCGATAATTTCCATATTTCGTTCGATGGCGTTTCTTAACATTCTATCTGTTTGATAGTCATGAAATGTGCGATTGGTCGCAAAGGCCATTATCGCCTTTGCTGCATCCAGCATATCCCAAAGGTATGCCGGATCACGTTTTTCGTCACGCGGCATAAAGCACCTCTTTGTCCGTCAGCATGACACGACGACGATATGGATTGCGGATGGCTTCTTTCTCCACAAGATCAATTTCGCGACCAAACATGGCTTTGAGTTCATCCTTCATGTCCACGATATCATAGAGACTCCAGCCGGCATTTGCCTCAAAACTTAACAGCACGTCTATATCGCTGTCCGGTCTGAAGTCGTCACGAAGCACGGAACCGATCAACGCAAACTCCACGATCTTCCATCGGAGACAAAAATCTCTGATTTTATCCATGGGAATATTAATTTGCGGTTGCGCCATACATCACCTTTTGGTTCAGAATCTCGATTCGTAAAAAGCAATAAACATTTAATAATTTATAAGAAATGTTCTTCTTGATGTCAAGGCATTATAATTAAAGGTAATATATTTTCAGAATGCCCTGTTGAGCATGGAAATATTCTGCCACCAGCCGCTCATAGCAACAACCCCGTATTAACTATGAACTATGAACTATGAGCTTAGAGTTAGCTTCTCAGGACACTCATCATCTGCTCATGGATCAAGCCGTTGCTCGCGACAAGAGCAGGTGAATGAAGGCTCCATTTTCCTCCCGTCAGATCGGAAACGACACCGCCCGCTTCCGTAACCATCAGGCAGCCCGCGGCAGTGTCCCAGGGCTTGAGCTTGAGCTCCCAGAAACCGTCAAACCGTCCGGCGGCAAGATATGCCAGGTCCAGCGCGGCGGCGCCGGCACGCCGGATGGCCTGAACCCTCACCACCATTGCGTTAAAAAAGTCAAGATTGTTGTCCGCGCTGACCCGAATGTCATAAGGGAAGCCCGTCGCCAGAAGACTTCGCGACAGATCGCTCTGAGAAGAAACCTGTAATTTTTTCCCATTGAGATACGCCCCGCCTGCAAGCGTGGCGGTAAACAGGTCATCCCTGGTCGGATCGTAAATAACGCCTAGCACAACCTTTCCTTCCTGTTCCAGTGCAATCGAAACACAAAAAAACGGAAATCCGTGCGCGTAATTGGTGGTGCCGTCCAGCGGATCAATGATCCAGCGCATGATCGCCTGCTCATTTTTCGCGGCCGATTCTTCCGATAAGATTCCGTGTTCAGGATAGCGTTGGCTGATCTGTGTCAAAATGAGCTCCTCCGACATTTTATCCGCTTCCGTCACCAGATCGATGCTTCCTTTATAATAAACCCGGTTTTGTTTTGTTTGTTTGTCCGCCAGCATCTTCCCCGCCTGACGGGCAAGATTCCCGGCAAATTCCATCAGCTCTGTCATAACGATACGGGCTCCTTGATGCAAATTTTGAAGTGTAAGTAAAACACAAAGAGCATTAAAAAGTAAGCATAATCTTAAAAGTTGCGCTGTCAAAAAAATAGTGATAAACAAAAGAAAAAAGTGTTTATTTGTGATAGGTTAATGACGAAAGAAAACAACGCCGATTTCAACGCAGCGGATTTGAAACAGGCTCGAGAGAGTTCAGGTCTGACCCTGAATGAATTGCACGAGCGAACGAGAATCAGCGCGCGTTATCTGGAAGCCATTGAAAATGGCGATTTTCATGTGCTGCCCGTCCCGACCTATTCTAAAAATTTCATCAGGACATATGCTGATGCCATAGGGATCGACAGCGGTCCGGTTCTGCAACGCTATGAAAATTATCTCAAGAACCTGCAAGCACGGGCAGCAGATGAGGAAGCCGAACAAACCTGTCAGGCAACACCGCCCGCCGGGCCGAAACCATACAAAGCTCTCCTGTGGATCCTGTTGATCATCATTGTTTTTGCAAGCGCAGCTTTTTTTATCAGCAACCGGGATACCCGGGTGCAGGAGTCCGTGCAAAAAACCACGGTTCAAAATCAAAAGGAAGTCGTCGCCCCGGCAACCAAATCAGAACAGCCCGCTGCCATGCCAATTGAAATCAATCTGCAAAAACCGGAAAATCCTGTCGTCTCAAAACCAAACGACAATCAACCACAGGCTGTGGAAACAATCAGTGTGAAAAGCTGGTCAGATCAGGCAACGGATCAAAAACAAAACAAAGAACCTGAAAAACCGGCGCCTTCCCCTGAAAAGAAAAACGCCAAAAAAGAAGCACTTCCTCATGATGAAGAATTATCCACGGTGGTTATCCAGGCAACCGAAGAAACCTGGATTCGGATTCAGGCTGATGATAAGGCGGCATTTCAGATGATGCTCAAGGCCGGTGAAAACGTTTCGCACAAAGCCGCGCGTTTTAACGTGGATATAGGCAATGCGGGCGGAGTGCGAATATCGTTTAACGGGAAAACCCTTAAAAATTTAGGCAAGCCGGGGCAGGTTATTCACCTGAGCCTGCCATAAAACAAAAACGAAAGAGGGAATGTGATATGTTTGGAATAGGAATACCGGAATTACTGATTATACTGGTTATTATCCTGATTATTTTCGGCGTTGGAAA
>MWDG01000101.1 GCA_002070455.1 Deltaproteobacteria bacterium ADurb.Bin151 | reverse complement strand
CGCCCGGTAGGATTCGAACCTACGACCAACAGATTCGAAGTCTGCGACTCTATCCAGCTGAGCTACGGGCGCGTGGTTTCAAATCCAAAATGGGGTGAGTGAAGGGACTTGAACCCTCAACCTCCGGGGCCACAACCCGGCACTCTGACCAATTGAGCTACACCCACCATTTTCGCCTTGGTGCGCCTGGAGGGATTCGAACTCTCGGCCCACGGATTAGAAGTCCGTTGCTCTATCCAGCTGAGCTACAGGCGCATTATTAATCCTGCACCAAAAAAGAAGTAGCCTAATATCCCCTCTTCCTGTTTTTGTCAAGTTCTAATGATATCAACATCTATATTACTTGACATATCCTGCAATTCCGTCAAAACGATACCCTTTTCTGACACCGGTTGCAGCCCGGGAGTCGGTGGAATAATAGTGCCTGCCTGTTGACGGATTGACCCAGCGATACAATTCCCTCGTGCCTTTCATTCTGGATGTGGCAATATTTCCAATCGAATATTCAAAGAAATAACCGTTAAGCCTCTTCCCGCCACCCGACCGGTCATAGTGGTAATAATGGTCTTTCAAGACAGGATTATACCAACGGTAAAAACTTGCGGTTCCCGGAGTCTCGGGAGGAAACAGCCGAAAGGCGATCCCCTCCTTAATATAACCGTTTTTTACCAGCGCCGCCGCTTCTACGTGGTCATTCAAGGTGAATACGTAGTCAAGATCTTTCGAGTATAAATAAACGTCCATGTTTTTATGTGTCGCATCGGGAAGCACATCGATAAAAATGGTTGCTTTTTCTTCTCCGGAATTAGATTTAAAAATGATTTGATCGGCATAGGAACCCGGTGTGACATTCGTTGTGTTTAACTGAACATTTACATAATCTGTTTCGCTCAAGGTTTTACCTGAACTCGGATAAACGGTGATCCAACCCCTTGGACCCTGCAAGATTTCTTTGCCGAATATCTTGACGCCCTCCAATTCCAGGCCGGCATCCCTGCTCACAACGGTAATAGAATGATGACCGTTTCGTAAACCTTCGGCAATCACTAATTCTTTCTTATCCCCGGGACCGGACGACACATCCGGAAGTCTCAGCAGGATATCATCCAGATAGATTGAACAACCGCTGTTTTCCATATGGGATTTCATAAAAATACTGCATCCGGTTCCATGAAACCGGAATTTAATGGAACCGGATATTCCCTTGCTTGAGGGATATCCATTATTCGAGATCCATTCACCAAGCAGTTCCATGGAATCTTTTAAATGCTCAGGTATGAAATACTGACCCTTCTCGGGAAGTCCATCATTGTGAAAAGAGAAGAATCTACCATTGGACAACTCCTTCAGATAGGAAACGGACATGGTTTTGGGAAGTACAACCGACCATCGTAAAAATTCTTTGCCTTTATTGGTCAGTTCAATTTTTTTTGATATGATTTTCCCGGGTAAATGCATTCCAAAATCCAAACGCTGCGGATTTAAACTGATGAGTGGGTTATCCTGCAGCATGTGAATTCCAAAATTGACAAAGACTGTTCTTTTACCTCCTGTTGAGGTCAGCCGGAGAGAGTTTCGAAATGTTCCTGATTTGACGTCTTTGTGGCAGATGAGTTCCTGCCCGGCACTTTCCATTTTCATCACAGCCCGATAATTTGAAATTTGAGCCTTGGAGGTAAAGAGCCCTCCGATATTCTCTGCGATGGATAATTCCACGTGAAGATTGTCTCCGGCCTCTGATGTCACACCATTGATTATATGGTCGCCTGCGCCTTCCCAGTCATCCGGACAGGATACCGACCAATCCAGGGTTCCGGGAGCAACATTATTTAAATGAAATTCCCCAAAAGCCGTTTCTCCCGGTTTGACAGACCCCAGATCCAGTTCCCGCGGCGTTACCCTGAGGACAGGACGCTGTTCGTCATTGACTTTTTCAGCTAAAATCAACTTGCCAGACCTGTAGTCTGAACCGTTCATGGCAAAGGCGTGACAAAAACAACAGATACCCGCAAATACCAATGTTGCCATAAAAAAAGTTATTTTATTAAACATAGCACCCTCAGACAATTTATGAAAAATTACTAGCGCAAAGATAAATTTTTAGCAATGTTTTTAAAATACTTGACAGAACAAATGCAGAAGATGTATCGTTCGTACCAATTTTTTAATCCCCGTAATTTACGGGAGCTGATATTACCCCCTATCAAATTATTATCCGATGATTCATGAAGATTTAAAATATTGGATGGCTCTGAAGTCCATCGATGGAATCGGCAATGCCTCTTTTGGCCCGCTTCTGAAACATTTCCGTTCTCCGGCCAATGTTTTTTCGGCGGCGGTTGATGAACTATTGAAAATACCGGGAATAAACAAAAAAAGCGCCCTGGCTATTTCAACATATAAAAATTGGGATCACATTCTCCTGCAGATGGATTTACTTGATAAAATGGGGGCTGACGTCATCACATGGCTTGACGAACGCTATCCTGCTAATCTTCATCATATTTATGACCGGCCCGCTTTTTTGTTTGTTTTAGGCCATTTGATCGAAGACATGATTCCCGTTTCGATTGTCGGCTCAAGAAACGCCTCTGCCTATGGCCGTTTTACAACAGACAAAATAAGCAGGGAACTGGCATTGCGAGGCGTCACCATTGTCAGCGGTATGGCTCGTGGTATTGATTCCTGTGCCCATCGCAGCGCGCTAGCCGCCAGGGGTAAAACCATAGCAGTTCTAGGCAGCGGGCTGGACGTAATTTATCCTCAGGAAAACAAAAAATTATTTGATGCCATTGCTCAAAACGGAGCGGTCATTACGGAATATCCACCCGGCACTCAGCCCGTCCCTTATCATTTTCCCGAGCGCAACCGTATTATCAGCGGCATATCATACGGTGTTGTGGTTGTAGAAGCGGGGGTAAAAAGCGGTTCCCTGATCACGGCCTCACTGGCCATGGAACAGGGCCGCGATGTTTTCGCAATTCCCGGCACGATCGATTCCGCGCATTCCCGCGGCACCAACAGCCTGATTAAACAGGGAGCCAAACTCATTGATTCAATCGATGATATCCTGGAAGATGTTCTTCCTCAACTGAAAAGACCATCCGCCCAACCCATACAAAGGCAGCAGGAAATGTTCTCCGACCCATTTTCATCAAAAGAGATGGGGAAAAATCATGAACCCCTCCCTCCCTCCTGCATGGAAATTGTAAAGACACTATCACAAAAAAGAATTCATGCGGATGACATTATTGCGGCAGCGGGCCTGCCTCCTGCTGAAATTCTCAGCATACTGATCACGTTGGAATTAAAAGGAATTATTGAACAACATCCGGGAAAATATTTTTCGCTGAAAAAATAATTTCTTTACAAAATGAATTCTTCCGTCTATAGGGGCGACGAATTACAAAGGAGCGGTTATGTCAAATTCATTAATTGTTGTGGAATCTCCCACAAAAGTAAAAACCATAAAAAAATTCCTCGGCAAGGATTTTAATGTTGTCGCTTCCATGGGACATATCAAAGATTTGCCGAAGAAAACGCTGGGTATTGATCTTGAAAAAGATTTTGAGCCCACCTATCATGTGATTGACAGCAAAAAGAAAACGATCGATGAATTGAAAAAAGCGGCAAAAACCGCTGAGAATATTTATCTGGCCCCTGACCCCGACCGTGAGGGGGAAGCGATTGCCTGGCACATTGCAGATGTGATTGGCGCAAAAAAAAATAAAAATATCTATCGGGTTCTCTTTAATGATTTAACAAAAAACACGGTTCTGGAAGCCATCAACCATCCTCTTCAACTCGATTTTGATAAGTATGAGGCGCAGCAAACGCGCCGCATTCTCGACCGGCTGGTCGGCTACCAGATCAGTCCCGTCCTGTGGGATAAAGTTAAAAGAGGCCTGAGCGCAGGCCGCGTGCAGTCCGTCGCCGTGCGCATCATTTGTGAAAGAGAAGACGAAATCAACAAATTTATACCGGATGAATACTGGAATCTGATGGCACAGTTTGAAGGCAGTGAACCGCCCCCCTTTGAGGCGAAACTGATCAAAATTGACGGCAAAAAGGCAAAAGTCACCAGCGGTGAGCAATCTGCAAAGCTGGCCGCCGAGATCCAAAAAGCATCTTTTGTGATTGAAAAAATAGAGAAAAAAGAAGTCAAACGTTCAGCTTTGCCTCCTTTCACCACAAGCAAACTGCAGCAGGAAGCCTCCCGCTGGCTCAGGTTTTCGGCAAAAAAAACCATGACCGTTGCTCAAAAATTATACGAAGGCATTGAACTGGGAAAAGAAGGTTCCGTCGGTCTCATCACTTATATGAGAACAGACTCCTACCGCATCGCCGATGAAGCGCTGCATGCAGTGCGCGACTATATCAGGGGAAATTATTCTTCCGATTATCTTCCCCACAAGCCGCATGTATATAAAAACGCGCAAAAAACGCAGGATGCGCATGAAGCCATCCGTCCATCCAGTATGTCCTTCAAGCCTCAGGACATCAAGGAATATCTGACGCCTGAACAGTTCAAACTTTACCAGCTCATCTGGAATCGCTTTGTGGCCAGTCAGATGAATCCGGCGGTCTTTGACCAGACAACCATTGACATCGCGGGCGCCAACTGTATATTCCGTGCACAGGGACAGGTACTGAAATTCCCCGGCTTCACCAAAGTCTACACGGAAAGCAGGGAAGAGAAAGAAGATGAAAATGGAAACGGCTCGGACAAACTGCTTCCTCAACTCAAGGACAGGGAAGAATTAAAACTCCTGAAGCTTGACACACAGCAGAAATTCACCCAGCCACCCCCCCGTTTTTCGGAAGCGTCGCTTGTGCGCGAGCTGGAAGAAAACGGCATTGGCCGTCCCAGCACTTATGCCACCATTCTGTCGACCATTCAGGACCGGGAATATGTACACCTGGAAAAAGGCAAATTTATCCCGACGGAACTTGGAAAAGTCGTGACAGAGCTTTTGGTTCAAAATTTCCCTACTGTTCTGGATCTGGCTTTTACAGCGGATATGGAAAACAAACTGGATTCCATTGAAAGCGGAGCAAACAAGCGGGTTAAGACGCTGCAGGATTTTCATGCACTGTTTTCCGGTGAACTGGATAAAGCAAAAAGTGAAATGCGCAACGTCAAGACAGAAGAAACACCAACGGACCTGGTTTGTGAAAAATGCAATTCGCCCATGGTAATTAAATGGGGAAAAAACGGACGGTTCCTTTGCTGCTCCAACTACCCGGATTGTAAAAATACCATGAACTTCACCCATGATGAAAACGGCAAGGTAAAACACGTGGAAGTTAAAACAACGGATATCAAATGCACTAAATGCGGCAAACCCATGCAGATCAAAGAAGGCCGTTTCGGCCAGTTCCTTGCCTGTTCAGGTTATCCGGAATGCAAAAACACCATGAACGCGACAAAGAATGAAAACGGTGAAATTGTCGCCCAGGAAGAACAAAAAACCGACGAGGTTTGTGAATTATGCGGTAAGCCCATGGTTGTAAAACGAGGTCGCTTCGGCCAGTTCCTGGGATGCAGTGGCTATCCCGAATGCAAAAACATCAAAAAGATCGGCAAGGATGGCAAGGCATCCGTGCAGGAAGCTCCTGTAACCGATGAAGTCTGCGATGTTTGCGGCAAACCGATGGCAGTCAAGCGTGGTCGCTTCGGCCAGTTCCTGGGATGCACCGGTTACCCCGCATGCAAAAACATCAGGAAAATCCCCAGGAATAAACCAGCGGAACCACCGGCATAATCTGTTGCAATAGCCTGGAGGGATTGCTGAAAGGTTCCGGATTTATCCCATCCCATGGTGATATGCCTTCTTAGTTCCGGAAATTAAGGTATCATCCATTATGAAATCAGCAGTCAGTATCATAGGCGGAGGACTTGCCGGCTGTGAGGCAGCCTGGCAGCTTTTGCAGCGCGGTCATGCGGTTCAACTTTTCGAGATGAAGCCTCAACGCTTTTCACCTGCCCACAAAATGGAATACCTGGCAGAACTGGTCTGCAGTAATTCTTTGAAATCCAACCATGCCGACAGCGCCCCGGGCATGCTTAAACAGGAACTGCGCACTCTTGATTCCCTCATTATGTCCGCCGCTGATCAGACAGCCGTTGCTGCAGGAAGTGCACTAGCCGTGGACCGCACTGAATTTGCCCGAACTGTGCAGGACAAACTGTTGCAGCAAAAAAATTTCAAATTGATCCGGCAGGAAGTGACGAAGATCCCCCGGGATGTCATTACGATTATCGCTACGGGCCCGTTAACCTCTGATCGTTTTGCCCGGGCCATTTCAGAAATGCTGGGTGGTTCCTATTTATATTTCTATGACGCAATCGCTCCTATCGTCAATGCCGATTCCATCAATATGGGAAAAGTATATGTTGCGTCTCGCTACGGCAAGGGAACCCCGGATTACCTGAACTGCCCGCTCACGGAAAATGACTATGAAACTTTCCTTCACGAATTGCTGGCCGGAGCAAAGGTTCCGGCAAGACACTTTGAAGAAATGAAGCATTTTGAAGGCTGTCTGCCCATAGAAGTTTTAGCTGCCCGGGGCCATGATACCCTGGCTTTCGGGCCGATGAAACCCGTTGGATTAATCGATCCGCATACGGGCACCCTGCCCTATGCTGTCGTACAACTGCGCCGGGAAAATTCTGCCGGCACGCTGTATAACATGGTTGGATTTCAAACCAGGCTGACCTGGCCTGAACAGAAACGAATTTTCCGTCTTATTCCCGGCCTCGAAAATGCTGAATTTGCAAGGCTCGGAAGCATTCACCGTAACACATACATTCATTCCCCTTCCCTTCTTGCACCGTCCCTGCAGCTCAAAACCAACCCGAACATTTTTTTTGCGGGGCAAATTACAGGCGTGGAAGGCTACCTGGAATCCACTGCCATGGGACTTTTCGCAGGATTATGCACCGCATCAATTCTTGAACAGAAAGCAATACATCCACCTCCCGCTTCTACAGCCATCGGCGCGCTTGTGAGCTATATCACCGCAGACGAATCCAGGCAAAACTTTCAGCCCATGAACATCAATTTTGGCATTCTTGAGAAGCTGTCAGCGAAGCGAATGAAAAAAAAGGAAAAACATTTTGAATATGCCAGAAAAGCATCTGAGGCCCTGAAGAACTGGATGCATGAACAGAATCTTCAAACATAAAAAATACCCTTTCTTAAAAAGTCAAGCATTAACATTTTCCGGTGACATGGATGTCAAAATACTCAAAAATTATCTACATACAATCCTGTTAGTAGCAAATAGAAAAGTCCTATTTTGTAGCACATGATATGTCCGCTTTTAACGATGTTTAAGGAAAGGG
>MWDG01000100.1 GCA_002070455.1 Deltaproteobacteria bacterium ADurb.Bin151 | reverse complement strand
ATGGATTGTTCAAGCCTGGTCGCAATCCTTGCGATAAAAACACGGGGGCTCACTTCCCTGGAAATGCTTACCCCGAAATCATTTTCTTCCCATCGAAAATACGAGGAGTCTCTGACCAGCAAGACGTCCTGCTGAAACGAATTTGCAGTGAGTTCCATAAGATAAAAAGCCCGAGACGGATTCAGAACCGCATTGAGCAGCGTTGTTTCCATAGCAGTTTGTTTTTTTTCAGCAGGCCCCTGATAATAAACAGCCAGTGGTGACAGTGCCGTGTACTCATGGCTGCCGGCTATGGCGGTAAGCTCCTCTTGCGTTAAAAGGATGTGACCATTGCCTTGTGTTTTCTTCATGTCTCTGCCACAGGCTGGACAGAAACGACCTCCCTGCAATACTGAAGTGCCGCAATCCGGACACTGGACTCCCGCACCTTCGAGAAGAAATCCACAGGACATGCAAAACTTATCCGAGTTTTCGCATGCCGCCTTACATTGGGGACATTGCATTTTCTACGTTTTCCTCAGTTTTGTAATAAGATTCGCGACATCCTGCCGATCGCTTTCCGACAAGCCCGGGCTTCCCGTACGCTTTTCGAGGGCTTTGATCTGCGACTCTCTTATAGTATCCTTGACTTCAGCGCTGTTGAAATCAAGCTTTTCTATAGCCTTGTGATCAAGTTCGCCCGTTGCGGAATCGAAAGCTTTGTCTACAAGTATTCTCAATCCCCTTCCGGCGGTCAACTCCTTTCCTTCAGGAGATACATAGTTGAGTACCGTGTTAACCGTCTTCATTACCGGGTTTTTGTCCAGAATTGTATTTAGCCCGGTATCAACTAAATACTGAGTCGTCGCCTTGGTAAGCGCCAGGGTTCGGCTGTTTCCAGCCGCCTGGTATCCTGCAGCGTCATCGAGTATGGTCTTACCCGCATCGTAAACTTCCTTGATCTTGTTCGCCCCGTCTATGGCCTTGCTTCCGGGGCTTTTACCATCGTTTTCCCATCCTTCCATCTTTTCTTTATGTTGTTCTTCGAAATGCTCTTCAGGGGCTTTGCCGGTAATCGTATCAACCGCATCCTTGAGATCATCATACTCTTCCTTGTAGCCCTCAATTTTTTCAACAAGGCCATCCTCTCCCTTTGCGTTTTCCATGATTTCTTCACGGAGAGCATAATTTTCGAAATAGGTATAGCGGGGTTGATTGGTTCGCTGCAACTCATTGCCGAGACTTTTCAGGATCGATTCTTTGTCTCCAATGACTGTTCCATCGTCCGACTTGACGGTCATCTTGTCTACAAGGTCTTTCATGTCGTTGTAGGACTGCTCTGTAGGCGCGTTATCTATCATCCAAAGGTCCATGCGGATGCGATCGGTATCCGAGATCGTTCCTACGGCTTCAGCGGCAAGTTCAGCTTTCACTTCTTCTCCGATGTCCTTCCTGGTGTAATCAAAGGAGCGTTTCTCCATTTCGGTGTGCTCCAGGGGCTTCAGGCCAAGGTCGGCAAGGTTTTTGTCATAGTTGTCAATCTGGTTTTTGAGTCTCCTGACTGCTGCCTCGGCATCTCGGACAACATCTTCAGCGCCTTGTTCTTTTGCGGCTTGAAGCCGCTGTTTTTGATAATCCAGTTCTGTCATATCCTGGTCGCGGTATGATTGGATGATCCCTGTCTGGTAGTCAAAATCGGAGGGAGTTTGAATACTGTCTGGTACCGACTCGCCCTCGCCTTGAACAAGCCCCATCAGATCACTGATTGCTTCTTTTGGCCTCACCCCCTGGGCCATCCCGGTTAGAGCTGTTCCGACAGCGGCAGCCGCCGCAGCTGCACCGGCCGCCACGGGAAGCGCACCGTCAGGGATTTTTCCGGAGCTGTTTTGATTTGCCGCCTCCCCCACGGGAGCCTCCTGGGAAGGATCCGTCGAAAGCTTTTTTCGCATATCGATCCGCCTATCACCTATTTTCAAGGGAAGACCGATACCTACCCGTTGGGTTCGTACACCACCGGGCGGGTCAAAGGCGCTGCCATAGGGATCGACTGAGACAGGCTTGTTGCCGGTGTTTTCCAGTTCCATCGTGAAGCGTGAATAACCGCCACGACTTTTCGAATCAATAATGCGCACCCGTCCGTCATCTACGGCATCATTCAGGGAAATGGCTGTTCCATTATCCGCGTAGCAGAGAATAGACGTAAAGACTAAGCAGACCATGGCAAACAGGCCAAGCAAGAATCCCGACGCTTCTGCAACTAAAATCTCTGATCTTGATTTCTTACAGTTGCTTCCTCTCATGAGCTGCCTGCCTCCGGTTCAGATTGGACCAGCTTTTGTTTTGCGATTCTAGCGGCTGTTGTACCAAGAATGGCCCCGCATAAAATGCCTGTGACGGCAATAAAAAAATAAAGAAGAACAGATTGCCCCTCTACTCCGGAAACCAGGAGGGCCTCACTAATGACAAGAATAAGCCACCATAGACCGGCAAGAGATGCGAGGATACGGTCTGAAAGACGATCAAGCTGCACCAAGTCTATCCGCAATACCGGTATAACAATGCCGACAATAAAAGAACAGATCAAGGTGGTTTTTCTCCACTGGGCCATTCCGTAAAAAGTCGGCGAATTCAGGTAGGAAGACGACACCAGAATAATGACCAGCATCGCAAATAGCCGTCTGAACACGGCAGGGCCACGGTTTGATGAAAGGGAGGAAAAAAGCCAATAGGAGGCAGGAATAATCACAAACAGGGACAACAGAATGGCAAGCCCCAGAAAGATGATCCCGAAAATGGAAAGAATATAGCCGTAGGTTCCTAAAAAGCCCATTAACGCCTCCGGGAAAAAATACGATAGACAAGCCGGGTAAAAAGAACATCTATATGAGAACGAAGGCTTTGCAGCTTAGGGTTGAGAGCAAAATCATCCATCATCTCACCGGGTCGCCCCCTGGTAATCTTTTGGGCAAGACGGGGGCTCACCATCCACGAAATCCCCCTCTCCATATAGGCGGAAGGGAACGGCAGGGCAATCACCATCAGAACCAGAACGAGAAACGCAAGCAACAGATTTGTCTTAACCACCGTGCCGAAAATGGAAGCCATCCTGCTAAGCAGGATCACGGGATGACCGGAAATCGGATCCTCCTTGCCCGTGGCGGTCATAATGAAATCCCGCTGTTCAGGCTGAAGATCCTGCCACTTTTTATTCCCTTGTGTGTACCAGACCGCCTGCTGAACATCTCCCTGCTTCCACCTGGACGGATGAGACAGGTACTCGTTGAAAATATCTCTCAGGTATGGCCTGAGCTTAATGGCAGGCGTGTTCATAAGAGAATAGTCGTCACCGCGTCGAGGACTGCCCCGGCCACTGTCAAGGCAAAAGGATTCGAACTCGAGCACTTTTCTCTCTCCTGGATTCAATGTAATGTCCGGAATAACACTTCGGTACTGCATGGGTTTTTCAAATGCACCTCCTGATATGACGAGAGAGATAACCGCAATGATTCCGAAGAAAGCCGCCAGCGACAAACCCGCCCATATGGCTGCTTTTCTAATTTTGCTTATGATGGCAATATCAATCATCATCGTTTTTATACCTTTGCGCTTTTTTTACAGTTTCCCTCCGCATTTGCCACAAAATCTGGTCCCATTTGAGACCAAGGCCCCGCATTTGGGGCACTGGCTCGACGCTGCTTCCGGCACCGTGATCCTTGATTTTGCGGCAAAATACTTCCCTATGATCCTACCATTCATCCCGATAATGGATGCCGTACTCATGACCAGAAGCGCCATAATTACCGACGGAAGCCTGTTGGTTGTGATGGCGATCATCTGGCTCAGCGCAAAAATGCTTCCCCAGACCACGAGATACCACACAGAATTGTGAGACATCACTTTACCGTTTTCTATATAAATACGGGTTGCCTGGGACCAGACAACCCCGATCAAAAGACCCGCAACAACCATTGCCGCCATGAGCAGGAGGGACGGGCGATAGTGGGTAAGCAATGAAAAGACGGTCAGGGTGACCAGGCTGATGATCATCGCCAGCATAAGGGAAAAGACGGAAACCTTTCTCGGTTTACGGAACGTAAGGACAAGAAGAGCAGTGGAAAGTACAAAGACTATCAGAAATATGACGCTTATAATCTTCATAATCAGTGGCATCATAACCATCAACCTGCCTTCAGTTCAAAGTATAAGAGCAAGTACTTTTCATGTCAATGACAAAAACATGACGAACGGACGAGATGAAAAGAAACACTCTTTGAAAGCAGGAAGACAGGTTAATCATGCGGTATCCCCCTCCCTTTTTTTCAACAGGGAAATGGAATTTACCGGGCAAACTTTTTTAAAAAAGCCATTGCGTCTTTAAATCCGTCATCAATCCGGGCAAGCAGTGTTTTTCTGGAAAAATCGCTTCCCGAGCCAACAGCCCCTTTGCCATCTTCTCCGATGACGATGATCCGGTCAATTTTCCGGTGAGAGACCAGATCCTTATACCCTTTGTGGTTACGGATCGGGCTGTCAGCAGGCAAAGTCTTGTCAATCTCCTGCATCACATCCACAAAGGCTCCGTATTTCTCATACAATTTCCTGTCCAGGGCAAACTTGCCCGAGAAAACAAGATTGTAAAATCGTTCTGCTGCCTCCTGAATCGTCGCGGGCAACTTTCCCTGCTGTCGGTGAAGTGAAATGATGACGATCTCCCTTTCAACGTCGTGACGATCCGATTCGATCTGCTCCAAGGCATTGACAGCAGCTCCCACAGGCATATTCATAAAGATGCCGCCGTCCCAGTATGCATTGCCGTCTATGAAGGTCATGGGAAAGGTCACCGGAAAACTTCCGCTGGCAATGATGTGATCAAACGTGATCTTCATATTCGCATTGTCAAACCGCTCCTGCCGTCCGGTCCGCACATTCACGGCAGTCACGATCAAACGGATTTCTTCCGGACGGTTGAGCTTTTCCGGATCAATGACTTCAGTCAGTGTATTCTTCAGAAGGGACGTATCATAGATACTGCTGCTCATCATCGGAGCCAATAACGGCATGAAGAAAAATTCCGGCTTCAGGCTGTACATCCCGGGATTACCTAGCAAAGACAGGGCCTGTTCGGTCCAATCCATCGGGCAAATGGGGTTGTTTTCTTTTGTGCAACCGCCAAGTGTCGTCCGGGAAACTGCGGGCAAGTTTACGCAAAAACGCTCCCGCCATAATGTATCGAGAGACTCCAGAGGATCCGCTTTGGCACCGACCAGCACTGCCGCGTTAATTGCGCCGATGGAAACTCCCGTAACCACCCTAGGTTTAAATCCCGGTCCCCAATGGCTGTAAAGCGCTTTGATGGCTCCATATTCGTATGCCCCACGGGCACCACCGCCCTGCAGAGAGATGGCTGTGATGATTTTTCTGCTTTTCGATTTTTTCATGATCCCTCTTGCCCGACCTGCATCATTCTTTTTTTTCTTCTGAAAGCTCCGCCTTCGGATTATTTTCCTCCGGCACCCATCCGCCTCCCATGGCCTGATAAAGATTAATCAGGGCATGGAACAGGCCTCCACGGGTTTGAATATAGTTCAGTTCCATGTTGAAGAGATTCCTCTGGGCATCCAGTACTTCCAGATAACTGCTGTAGCCGTTTTCATAGCGAAGAAGCGCAAGATCCCGGTAGTTTCTGAGGGCCGTCATCTGCTTGTACTGTGCATCCAGCTTAACCCTCGTCAGGTTCTGATCGGCCAGTGAATCCTCTACTTCCCGAAATGCCGTCTGGATTGTCTTCTGATAGTTTAAAAGGGCCTGCTTCTGCAGTGCCGTGGAGGCCTTCACCTGCCCCCATGTTCGACCCGCAGTAAAAACAGGAAGCGTAAGGGCGGCGCCGGCGTTCCAGATCAGAGCAGGACCCGTAAACAGCCTTGTGAGGTCCACACTGGCATTGCCCAGCATCCCTGTCAAAGAAATCGACGGGAAGAAGGCCGCTTTCGCAACACCGATCCGGGCATTGGCCGCAATCAGGCTCTGTTCGGCCTGCAGGATATCGGGACGGCGCTCCAGAAGATCGGACGGCAATCCCGCTGGGACAACGGGAAGTTTCAATTCATCTATGCTCAATCCCCGCGCAACCGGACCCGGATTGCGCCCCAGAAGAAGATTGATCGCATGCTCCTGACTTGCAATATTCTTCTCGATCTGGGGCATCATGGCCCGCGCACTCTCATATTCAGAGAGAACCTGGCTTAGCTCCAATTCCGAAATGACGCCGGCGTCAAATCTCATTTTGAAAATTTCCAGTGAGCGCTCACGGGTCCTGAGCGTTTCGCGGGCAATCACAAGCTGACGGTCGTAATCCAACAGGTCAATGTAGGCACGGGCCACAGACGCCGTGAGAGATAACCCTACTGCGTGGTGGGCATGCTCCATCGAAAGCAGGTCCGCACGGGCCGCTTCTGTGGAACGCCTCAGCTTGCCCCATAGATCAATTTCCCAGCTGGCATTAAAATAGGCCTGGTAGGTGGGGTATGGATTGGGTACCCCTGAAGGCACGGCTGTCAAACCTTCTTCTGTGACCCGCTGCCGGGTGCCCGACCCCACCGCTGACATTTTGGGGAACAAATCCCCCCGGGCGATCACATATCGGCCGCCGTATTCCTCGATTCGTGCCGCCGCAATCCCGACATCTACATTCTCTTTCAACGCCGATTCAATCAATTCGTTCAGAACGGGGTCGCCGAATTGTTCCCACCATTTCGCATTGACGGGCGACTGCGCGTCTTTTTCCGCGAAGCGCCAACGGGACGGAATATCCAGGCCCGGGCGCTGATAATCTCTGCCGACGGCGCAGCTGATCAATAGAAGAGCGATGGAAATCATGAAGACGCTTCGCATCAACTCAGGCTCCCTCCTTCCCCGGATATTCTTCCTTTGGAACTTCCTGCACCGTGCCGTCCGCCTGAAGCGATTGTTCAGACCTCCTTTCCAGGAGAAGGAAGAACAGGGGAATGAAAAATACGGCAATCAGCGTTGCTCCAAGCATGCCGCCTATGACGCCTGTGCCGATGGAGTGGCGGCTGTTCGCCGAAGCTCCGCTGGCTACAGCAAGGGGAACACACCCGAGGACAAAAGCCAGGGATGTCATGACAATGGGTCTGATGCGCATTCTGGCGGCCGAAATGGCCGCATCATGGACGGACAAGCCTTCCTGGCGCTTCAAAACGGCAAACTCAATAATGAGAATGGCGTTTTTCGCAGCAAGAGCAATCAGGGTAATCAGGCCGATCTGAAAGTAAATGTCGTTATCCATTCCCCGCAGCAGGATGGCGATAAGCGCCCCGAAAATCGCAAACGGCACTGCCATGAGAACCCCGAACGGAAGTGTCCATTTTTCATATTGGGCCGCCAGGATGAGCAAAACCAGGATCAGCCCGAAGATAAAGACGGCAATCGTCGTTCCTCCCGATTGTTTCTCCTCGAAGGCTTCGCCACTCCATGCATAGGCATAGTCGTCGGGCAGAACATCTTTGGCAATCTTCTCCATGGTTGCAATGGCTTCTCCCGTGCTGTATCCCGCTGCAGGCCCGCCGATGATCTT
>MWDG01000099.1 GCA_002070455.1 Deltaproteobacteria bacterium ADurb.Bin151 | reverse complement strand
TCTGGTAGGCGGGACAGGGCTCGAACCTGTGACATCCACGGTGTAAGCGTGGCGCTCTTCCAGCTGAGCTACCCGCCCACATATCCAAAAAAGCTGCATGGCTTCTAGCAACATTGGGATTTCTTGTCAAGACATAAAAAAAGAAATCTCAATTAATTCACAGGCTGGGCACTGACCTGCATGTCCGTGGCCATGGTCTTGCCGAAATCTTCTTCATCTTTCACAAAGACGATGTCCAACACTTCATCCACATGATCGACAAAGACAATTTTCAAGGCATTTTGGACGTTGCGGGGAACTTCCGCCAAATCCTTTTCATTATCCTTCGGGATAATGACCATTTTGATGTTCCCGCGGTGAGCCGCGAGTATTTTTTCCTTCAATCCGCCGATCGGCAGCACCCTGCCCCGTAAGGTAATTTCACCCGTCATGGCCAGATCGGCTCGAACTTTCTTTTTCATAAGAGCAGAAGCAATGGAGGTTGCCATCGCGATTCCTGCAGACGGGCCATCCTTGGGGATCGCCCCTTCCGGCACATGGACGTGAATATCAATTTTCTTATAGAAATTTTTTGGCAGGCCGAACTTTTCGGCACGCGCGCGGATGTAGGTGAGGGCCGCTTGCACCGATTCCTGCATGACATCACCCAGTTTCCCGGTCATGACCATGCGTCCCGTCCCTTCCATGATGGATGCCTCAATAGCCAGGAGTTCGCCTCCTACTTCCGTCCAGGCCAATCCGGTCGTCAAACCGATTTGATTTTTTTCCTCTGTTTCCCCATGACGGAATTTTGGAACGCCCAGATATTTTGGAATGCTTTTTGAGTTAATGAGAATTTTCTTTTGCGAACCATTACTGACAATTTCCTTGGCCACCTTGCGGCAGATGGAGGCAATCTCCCTTTCGAGGTTCCGGACACCGGCTTCCCTCGTGTATTGCCGGATGATGCGCAGCAAAGCTCCGTTGGTAAATTCGATATTATCCGCAACAAGGCCGTTGGCTTCCATTTCCTTCGAAAGAAGAAACTGTTTGGCAATCTGCATCTTCTCCTGTTCCGTGTATCCGGCAATGCGGATCACTTCCATTCTGTCCTGCAGAGGCGCCGGTATCGTCTGCAAAACGTTGGCTGTTGTGATAAACAGAATATCAGAAAGATCATAATCCACGTCCAGATAATTATCGTTGAAGGCAACATTCTGCTCCGGATCCAGAACTTCCAGCAGGGCGGAAGATGGATCGCCGCGAAAATCGGAGCTTAATTTGTCCACTTCATCGAGGCAGAATACAGGATTGTTGGAACCCGCTTTCTTCAGAGATTGAATGATTTTGCCCGGCATCGCGCCGATATAGGTCCTGCGATGTCCGCGGATTTCGGCTTCGTCGCGCACTCCGCCAAGAGAAATCCGCACAAACTTTCGATTGGTCGCACGGGCGACGGATTTGGCAATAGAGGTTTTCCCGACGCCGGGAGGCCCGACCAGACAGAGAATGGGTCCTTTATTCTTCTTGACCAAAGCCTGAACGGCCAAGTACTCAATAATGCGTTCCTTGACTTTTTTCAGCCCGAAATGGTCCTCGTCAAGGATATTTTCGGATTCCTTCAGTGTGTATTTATTTTCCGTCACTTCCGACCAGGGCATATCCAGAAGCCAGTCAATATAATTGCGGACAACCGTGGCTTCCGCCGACATGGGCGACATCATCTGGAGCTTTTTGATTTCCTGGCGTACTTTCTTTGTTGCCTCTTCGGAGAGTTTCTTTTGTTTCAGGCGTTTTTCCAGTTCCGCGATTTCATTTTTGAAATCGTCCTTTTCACCCATTTCCTTCTGGATGGCGCGCATCTGTTCATTCAGGTAATAATCCTTCTGCGTTTTTTCCATCTGCTTTTTGACGCGCCGTTTGATTTTTTCTTCCACCTGAAGAATCTCTATTTCTGAAAGCATCAGGGAATAAATGGCTTCCAGCCTTTCCCCGATATTGTAAATTTCAATAATTTTCTGTTTATCTTCCAGCTTTACATTCAGATGCGTGACCACTACATCAGCGAGTTTGGATGGATCTTCGATGGCGGCAATCGTTCCCATCATTTCCACATGCACTTTTTTGCTGAGTTTCAGGTAAAGCTCGAAGGATTCCTTAATGCTGCGCATCAGCGCCTGTTTTCTGACATCGGTGGGATCATCATCGATATCTTCAATTTCTTTTACTTTAACCAGGAAGAAATCGTCATTCTTCAGATATTCCTCTATAGAACCACGGGATTTGCCTTCCACAAGAACTTTTACCGTTCCGTCAGGCAAGCGCAGCAACTGAATGATGATGCCGATGGTTCCGGTCCGATAGATATCTTCTTCGGCCGGATCATCTTTTTTCGCATTTTTCTGGGCCACCATGAAAATCCCTTTTTCATATTTCATGGCAGATTCCAAAGCGGCGATAGACTTTTCACGGCCGACAAACAACGGCACGATCATGTGCGGAAAAACAACCACATCCCTCAGGGGCAAGAGAGGAATAATGTTTGTCCTGGTTTGATTGTTATATTCTTGTTTTTCTGTCATTTACCCTTCCCGGATATTGTTTTATGCAGTTTCGGATTTCGTATCGTAGAGCAAAATGGGTTTTGCTTTATTGACAACCACTTCCTCGCTGATAACACATTCTTTGATGTCGCGCTGCGAAGGAATATCGTACATTACTTCGAGCATAGTATTTTCCAGAATGGAACGCAAGCCGCGAGCACCGGACTTTCTTTCCATCGACAACTTCGCGACACTGCGAAGTGCGCCATCAGTGAACTTCAGGGTTACGTTTTCCAGTTCGAACAGTTTTTTGTATTGTTTGATGATTGCATCTTTGGGCTCCATCAAAATGCGCACCAGGGAGTCTTCATCCAGATCATCCAGCGTGGCAATCACCGGAAGCCTTCCGATAAATTCCGGTATAAGACCGAATTTCAAAAGATCTTCGGACCGGACTTCCGCCAGCACTTCTCCAACCCTTTTTTCCTTTTTGCTTTTGATTTCCGCGCCGAACCCCATGGAGGTTGTGCCGATCCGTTTGGAAATGATCGTTTCCAGATCATTGAACGCGCCGCCGCAGATAAAGAGGATATTCGTGGTGTCCACCTGAATAAATTCCTGCTGCGGATGTTTACGGCCGCCTTTGGGCGGTATGCTGGCCGTGGTTCCTTCCATAATTTTCAACAGGGCCTGCTGCACGCCTTCACCGGAAACATCTCTTGTGATCGAGGGATTACCGGATTTTTTGGCTATCTTGTCGATCTCATCGATATACACGATTCCTTTCGATGCCCTTGCGACGTCGTAATCCGCATTCTGCAGCAGGCTTAAAATGATGTTTTCCACGTCCTCGCCCACATATCCCGCTTCCGTCAGGGTTGTGGCATCCGCTATCGTGAAAGGAACATTGAGAAACTTTGCCAGCGTTTTGGCAAGCAGGGTTTTTCCGGATCCCGTCGGTCCCACCAGAAGAACATTGCTTTTCTGGATCTCCACACCATCGTTTGAACCGACATTGGAAAAAAGTCTTTTGTAATGATTATACACCGCGACGGAAAGAATTTTTTTGGTCTGCTCCTGTCCAATGACGTAGGTGTCAAGAAATTTTTTGATTTCTTTCGGTTCAGGCAAAATATTCTTTGGGGTTTTCTCGACCGTCTTTTCTTCTTCCTCAACGATGCACCGGCATAATTCGATGCATTCATCACAAATATAAGCAGTGGGACCTGCTACCAGTTTCCGAACCTCACTCTGCATCTTTCCGCAAAATGAGCAAAAAAGCATCCCCTGCCCTCGATTGTCTTTACTTCTTTTGATCACTTGATCTCTCCTTTATTTATCCATGGATGATACAGGCTTTCTGACCACGATTTCATCAATTAAGCCATATTCTTTCGCCTGCGGGCTGGTCATGAAGTAGTCACGCTCCGTATCATTCATGACTTTTTCCAGTTGCTGACCGGTTAATTCCGACAAAATCCGGTTTAACTCGTCCTTTAATCTTAAAATTTCTCTGGCCTGAATGTCAATATCCGTTGCCTGTCCCTGAAAACCCCCGAGGGGCTGGTGAATCAAAATTCGTGAATGCGGCAGGGCAAACCTTTTTCCTTTTTCTCCGGCCGCGAGAAGAATTGCCGCCATGCTCGCCGCCTGACCCATGCATACTGTCGATATCGGCGGCTTGATATACTGCATGGTATCATAAATGGCCATTCCCGAACTCACGTGACCGCCGGGAGAATTCAAATAGAAAAAGATTTCCTTGTCGGGATCCTCCGCTTCCAGGTAAAGCATCTGGGCAACAACTACATTGGCCACGTTGTCATCGATGGCTGTTCCCAAAAAGATAATCCTGTCTTTTAAAAGACGCGAATAGATGTCGAAGGCTCTTTCTCCCCTGCCGTCCTGTTCCACTACCATCGGTATCAAATTCACGATGCGGCCTCCCCTTCCATTCCAACTTTCTCAACCACCTTAATATTGGCCTCTCGTTTGATAAAGTCAAATACCTTTTTTTGTATTATTTCAGATTTCAGGGTATTCATTCTGTCTTCGTCGTTATAAGCGTTTTTGACCGTTTCATAATCCACATGATGAATTTCGGCTAATTCATTGATTTTACTATCCATATCATCATCTGAAACCACCAGGGCTTCTTTCTCGGCAATCTTTTTGATCAGGAGGAAAGTCTTGACCGTTTTTTCCGCCTCCTTTTTGAACTGATCATGCATCCGGAAACTCAATTCCATGGCATTTTTTTCATCCATACCGGCTGATTTCATTCTTTTTTGCGTATCGGCAATCATGTAGAAGATCTGTCTCTCCACCAGGGAAGGCGGAGCATCAAACTCATTGGCGGTAAGAAGACGTTCTATAATCTTTTCATCAAACTGTGCTTCGCTCTGGCGAATACATTGTTCTTCCATGGTCTTGCGAACATCATTCATCAACTCTTCCAGCGTATTATACTTGTCAAAATTCTTGACAAAGTTTTCGTCAATGTCAGGAAGTTTTTGTTCTTTAAGCCCCTTCAGGATTACAGTAAAGACAACATCCTTGCCGGCCATCTTCTTTTCATGATAATCGGCAGGAAATTTAAGGTTAATTTCTTTTGTTTCGTTGTTTTTCATACCCACAATTTGTTCTTCAAAGCCGGGAATAAATCTTTTGGAACCCAACTCCAGCAGGTAATTGTCAGATTGCAGTTCCGGAAGTTCCTGGCCGTCCATCTTCCCTTTAAAATCAATCGTAACAAAATCGCCCATAACCGCCGGCCGATCCTCAGCAACATCCTGCATGGTTGCAAACATTTTACGGATTTCCCCAAGACGCTTTTCCATGTCCGCATCCGATACAGTGATGTTTACCTTCTCCAGCTCCATCCCTTTATGGCCCTGCGGTTCAATGTCCGGTTCCGTTTCAAACGACGCGCTGAAAGAAAAGTTTGTGTTTTCCTTCAGACCGTCCTGCTCGATTTCCGGACGGGAAAGCGTAACGATTCCGCGCTCATCCAGTTCCTGCCAGTAGTATTTATTGACAATATTGGTAATGGTTTCTCCCTCGGCATCCGCTTTATAATAGGTTTCCAGAATCTTGCGGGGAATTTTACCCGGGCGGAAACCCTTGATTTTAGCTTTTTTACCAATGTTACGATAAACACTTTCCAGTTCATCCTGAACGACAACCCAGGGAATTTCAAAAGATATTTTTTTCTTAACCTGGCTGATATCCTCTACTTTTACGGGAAACTCACTCACTATCCTGTTCTCCTTAACATTTGATTATTTTTTGGCTCTTTCATTCTGGTGCGAGAGAGGGGACTTGAACCCCTAACCGCTTGGGCGGGCTGGATCCTAAGTCCAGTGCGTCTGCCAATTCCGCCACTCTCGCTTTTTAAACAGTCAGGGGATTATATATTCATTATGCAAAATGTCAACGGGGATTCTTAATTGGTACTCCGCAACAAAACCAGTCAAATTGAGCCTTTCCTCTTTTATCATCCTGTAAATGATAATTTCGTTTAATGCAAGAAAAAATAGAAAAAAACAGATTTGCAGCACTAAAATATTCGTTGATTAAAAATATTACTTTCAGGTGGGTTTAAATTGGTCGGGGCGAGTGGATTTGAACCACCGGCCCTCTGAACCCCATTCAGATACGCTACCAGACTGCGCCACGCCCCGACTTGCCTGCATTAAAAGTGTTGAGGTCATTACCATCATCGCTAAACCCTGTCAAGAACAAACAAAATCCGCCATAATCCGGCATGCCTATTGCCTCATTAATAAATGTTACCGAAAGAAGAGCGTGGATAGTAAACGTTGCCTCACAAAAGATGTTACCGAAGTCTGGTAATCTTTTTGAGTTTCATTTGCATGATATTGTTTAGTTCAAAAGGGTTCAGGTTTTCAAGTTGTTTTGTGAGAGCGTCTTTTGTGGTTTGAGGAATATATTCCGAGTTTATCATTCGTTGATAAGGTGTTTTGGGGGAGTCGTGCTTTTTAATGGTTTTCGATCCGATGCGTTCTTTTTCAATGAGTTTGACCGAGGGGAGAAAGAAGTTGTGGAAGAGACGCCATTCGTTGCGGTAGAGATTGTTCATGAGCGGGACCACTTTGGGATTATCTAATCTTTGATAGCCAAGCCACTGCCGGACATGCGTCCAGTTTTTTTGTTCAATGTGGGCGTTGTCGTTTTTATGATAAGCTCTGCTGCGGGTAAAATTTATGGGATGTTTACGGTCCTGAAAATGACGTAGGAGATGGTAATTGAGGAACTCACTGCCATTGTCGGAATCAAAGCCCAAGAGGGGAAACGGGAGCATTTTTTCGACATCTTTGATTTGTTCCAGAACGCCTTTTTCTCCTTTGCCCCAGACGGCCCTTTGTTCCGTCCATCCTGTGGCAATATCGGTAAAGTCAACCGTATAGGCAAACATTCCTAAAAGAGAATCACCGCAATGGGCAACCGTGTCGGCTTCCAGATACCCTGGGCGGAATGTCTCCCACTGGTTGGTGTTGATAGGGATTTGCTTTCGCAGCAGCGTTCCCGGTTTGGTTGTAGATTTTCCTCTTCCTCGATACTGTATACGGGCTGGTTTGAGAAGCCGGTCAATCGTGGCCGGTGATATCGTCAAAAGAGCATGGGTCACATCTTTTGCCAGTTGGCCGTAATGTTCACTGTATTTGGGCAGCCACAGGGGTAAAATGGCTTTGAGTCTTTTGGAACAGGGAAGATTGGCCGCGAGCCAGATCTGTTTCAGCGGCCGGATAATGGCCTCTTTATTGTAAACAGAAGGCTTTCCTCTTTTCTTAGCCTTTGGCTTTGTAAACCGTTTATGCCCTCTTAACCGCCGGATCGCATGTTTCCGGTGGCAACCACAAACAGCGCAACATTCACTAATGATAACCGTTTTTTCTTTACGAGATGCTTCTTTATACCGCTTATAAAGAACTTCAAAATACTCTTCCTTCGCCTGAGGACTCATCGTTCAACCTCCGTTTCCGAACTTATCTTCGGTAACATCGGTTTATGAGTCAACGTATCCTCTTTACAATGCCCTTCGGTAACATTTTATTTGAGGCAATTCG
>MWDG01000098.1 GCA_002070455.1 Deltaproteobacteria bacterium ADurb.Bin151 | reverse complement strand
TTGGTTGCTGTAACTTTATCTTAATATCTTTCAATTCCTTCTTCGCATCGGCCAATTCTTTCTCAGTTTTTTTCACTTTTTCTGGCATTTCAAGAAAATCCTTACACTGCTGACACCCCATGGTATTAATTATCAAGCCTGAAAGTAATACAATAAAAGCAATCGTGAACATTTGTTTTCTGAACATAACACCTCCTAATGATTTGCCATTTTTCTGTGACGGACGACAAAAAAATGATTTCGCCATTAAACCAAATACAGTTTGTTCACGGTTTTCTCCCCATATTTTCTCTCCAACCCCCGGATAATAAAATGCCCCCTGGCCATATTCTGAAAGTGGTCCATGAAGATGGAGTTGATCAACGCGCCGCCGGCAGCGCCGATCACGGGAACTGCCGATGCGGCGGCTTTTTGAGATACGGTGACGCCGAAACGGGAGGCAATCACGGCAATCAGGCGGACCAGCGCGGGGGCGCCTTCTTCGGCAATGCCTTTTTCAACGATATACTTTGCCGCCTCTGATACCTGTTTTGCCAAGAGCGCCCTGACGGCATAATAACCGCTTTCCGCGGCGTTGTCTTTGTCGGAACTGCCGCCCAGAGCAAAGACTTCCAGGCAGGCCAGACGCGTTTCGATGCTTTGAATATTCTCTCCTTCACTCCTTGCAATGTCGGCAATGGAACGAAACATGATAACTGTTGTGGCGGGCAGTTCAATGGCCAGCGCCGGAAGACCGAAAGCGCCGCCGATGCCGCCGGATGCGGCAACCAGGAATTTGTGCAGCTTGTCACTGGATGATTTTCTGTCTTCGCGGGCAAGCGTTTTGACGGCTGCCTCCAGCGCGTGTTGTAGAGATTTATGCGTTATCGTCTGGATCGTGGCCGCCCATTTCTCCGGCAGGTAGCCAAAGGCTTTTTCAAATGGTATGCCGATCACATTGGTCAGTTTTGCAGCCAGTCCCGGATTTTCCAGCAGGTCTTTCGCATATTGAAGTCGTGCCATGTCTTCCGGATTCATTTCCATAATCTTACGGGCGTTAATTGCCGCTGCTTTCTATTGTTTTTTTGCAGTGATACTGTGCCACTCCGCCATCCCGGCATCTTTTGATTTGGATTGCGCCTTGATCTGAAGGGCGCGGCCTTCTTCCCTGATGCAGATTTCAACGTTGTCTTTGGGATAAAGTTCTGTTTTGCCTTTGACGATGGATGCGGCGGCAAGGGAAGCTGTTTTGCCGACCTTCCTGCCCATATCCATCGCTTTGAGACGGATCGTCTGGGCGTCGGCATTGAGTTTTTTTGTGGAATTAAAGCATTCTTCGGCGAAAACTGCTGAGGAGGCAAGAAAGATGAGGGTGAAGCCGATTTTTAAAATCAGGAGTGTTTTTAGCTTCATGATGATTCCGTTAACACCAACGGCCTTTATGTTCGCTTGTTTATATCAACAGGCGGTTTTCCTTGTAAATGACTTTGCCTTTCCTGATGATGTCGCTGACAAATTCCGTTTTGTCGTCGCTGAAATAGGCGTCCCGGCTGAAGGGCAAAGGTTCGATGTCGGTATCGATCTGCCGGCGAAGGCGGAAAAGCGCCTTCATTTCTTCATAGGGGTCCTTGCCGAAGTCGTCTGAAAAAATGGCAACGTCGATGTCGCTGTCATCGTTTGCCCGGCCTTCCGCATAAGATCCGTAAAGGACAACAGCGTAAATGTCGTATTTTTTCCTGATCAGGGCAACGAAGTCCTTCAATTCTTTTTCTACAAAATCCGTGCTTTTAGCCATTGGAGCAGCTCCTCTGTTTTATCAGGACCCAGTATTGGATTGTCTTTTCACTCATGACTCACGTCCTGTACATCGTGCGTGGGCACTGCTCTTTTATCCTGCGATTTTAACCTGATGGTTCGTGCGTTATTTAATACAATAAAAGAATAGATTCCGCAACATAATGATTCCCAACAATGATTTTCAATGCGGTTGCCAAATTCCCATCATCTGAAAAATGGATGATGATCTCCGCTTTCCTTGCCCTGCCGACAAAACGGGGAACCTCTTGAATAAGTAACGGTTTTCCGAGGTTTTCTGCGGATCAGGTTTCTGCTCCATTGCGGCCCAGGTCATGCCCCCGGAGCGATACAGGCCAAGAACGGCGTTTCTGGTGAAGGATTCCCGTGTCCAGGCAGCCAGAGGCGCAAAGGAATGATACAAAGAAGCCTTTTCCCTGACGAAGCATGTATGGTTGATGGGTAAACAGTTCTGGTTTGTCGGCGGCCCACTGCAAAAAAAGCTTTTTCAAATAGCTGCCTCTCTCGATTATTTCGGTGCTCATGGTTGACATTGCTCCTGGACTCCCTGTTCCATCAGCTTCTTGAAGCGCCGGTCATATTCCTCTATCCTGCAAACGGTATTTTGAAACCACCGGCCGACCCAGTCTGAAAACGGCGCTGCATCCCTTTGCCGGCTGGAAAAGCAGCGAAGGATGATTTCTTCCACATCGTTCCTTTGACCATCTTCCCGGGCCAGCGTATGCTGGATTGCCAATTCGATGCTGGTGTCATTTCCTGGCCAGATCCTTTCTAATTCACCGGCGAGAGCCGCCTTGATCTCGTACCATCTGCCGGTCAGCGGCTTCAGGTAAGATTCCTTCACGATCAGGATCACGGAAGGTCTTCGCTTGACGGACGTTGGTTTTGCATCCGTATGGCCTTCGCAGACGCTGACGAGATCAAGCGTTTCCAGGGCGTTCAGGCGCGCAAGCCAGATGTCTTCCAGATTCCGGTCAACGGCCCAATCCCGCCAGCGTCTTTGATAGGGTTTACATTCCATCGATGGCTGCTTTCCTGTTCCAACATATTCACTTCCTCCTTTTTATGGTTTACTGGATACCAGACAATCGCACTTGTTCCTTTTCACTAATGTTCCCAGGAACTCTTCGAGCTGATTATTAGTCAGTTCGGAGCTGTAAAATTCGATGTCCACATCGTCTTCCGCTGCTTCCATCCTTTTGAAGTATTGCCAGACCTTTTCCCTGTTGTTCATGCGGTAATAAAATTCGATGAGCGCGGTGGCCATGTTGCTGCACCCCATGTGTTCCATGGCCCTTTCCATGCAATCAACCGCCCTCGCGGTTTCTCCCGCTTCATTCAGCGTCAGTCCCAGATAGGCCAGGGCAATCCAGAGGTCTGGTTTCAGCTCCAGGGACTTTTCCAGAAAGCCGATAGTTTCCCGCAATGGTTTCTTGCGCCGGATCAGAATGTCTGCCAGATTGAAATAGTCGCAAGCGTCGGCACGGTCTTCGGCGATTTTCTTTTCCAGTGCTTTTTGCGCGGGCTTGAAGATGCCGAGTTCTCCGCCGAAAAGAGGCCCTTTGACCTTCCCGTTTGCGCCATAGCGATAGAGGCTCCCGGGATTGTTGAAGTGACGGTCGCCTGTATAATAGACAAAAAGATTTTCCGATGCATCGCCGACCATGCTTTTGGGATAAAATCCGGGCGCAGGGGGCTGGATGTCAAAAAGTTGATTTCCTTCCTTGTCCAGAATTCGGATCAGCCCCTTCTCCAGCCCGCAGGCCAGCTTGTCTTCGCCGATGACGCAAAGAGAAGCGACCTGGTCTTCGTCTTCCACACTGAGAAGACCGTCGGTGTTCCATTGCTGCTGTAACATGTCGATTTCAGGATCGATCACCCCCTGAATTCTGTTTTTCAGCAAAACGTCCAGAGAGCGCAGCCACTTGCCTTCGTAAGTGAAAACATGGATCAGGGCGTGAAAATTGTCGGCCAGATACAAAAGACCGTCGCGGGCGGCCATGTCTTCCGGCCCCACGGGCGAACTGAAATGATAAAGATACCGGCCCTGGCCATTGTAAACGAGAATGTCGTTGCTGCAGCAGTGGCAGCCCTGGCCGACAAAGAGCAGATCGCGGGACACCGAATAGGCCATAGACATCAGGTTAAGACTGTGGATTCTTTTTTTCGGGTAATCCAGGCGTTCCGGATCATCACCATGTTTTTTTATGTCTCTGGTAAAATAGAGTTTCTTGCGCTTTGTGTTGCGGGATGTCCATCTGCAATCATGCCGCATCAGGCGTTTTCGATAAGTGCATTTTCCCCGCGAATCCACGCCGCTCAGGTAGGCCAGATCGGTGGCCAGAATGAAGTTTCTACTTTGATCGCGGGTTACAAACAGTGGTTCATGACGACTGGTGACCGGTTTCCCCTTGTCGTTAAAAAGACGAATATCCCCTTTATATTTAAGGCTTTGGCTGTCGAAACGGTAAAGGAACGGTCCTCCGATGGTGGACCATCCATTGTCGGAAAAAAAGACCCACAAATCGTTGCTTGCGTTATCTATATGCAGGAGCAGGCTGTCCATTTTTTTACTCCTTAATAAACGACAACAGTCCAGTTCAGCAGATAATAGCCCGCGATCAACGCGGCGATCACTGCTATGGCAATGACAATCCTTTTAAAAGTCATGATTCTGTCCTTTCCTTTATCTGAAGAATAAAACCGGCCCGCCCAGGTACTGCAAAATCTCAAAACCGAAGATCAGCCAGACAAACATCATGGCGAGCACCAGTACCAGTAATAAAATCTTTGTTTCTCTCGTAATGATTGACATGGCCGTTTCAACCTCCCTTTGACTGACATATTATATAGAGTTGGGGCGTCTGTCAAGATATTTTATCAATAATTTCAATATCTTAATGTGAAGTTCATATAAAAATTACAATTTCTATATGAACGGCGCTGAATATTAATAATGTTACTTATGCTTTTGATATTGTTAGCTTTGTGAAATAACGGTCGAAAATGAAAAATAAAAAATGATGAAATTTTTTTGCCTCGTTAAGATTTCATCGGCCGGATCTCGCCGCCGCAAAATATTCATATAAAAATTAATTATTTGAGCCTGTTCAATAATTCAAAGTTTTAGGACGGGGCTTTTCTTTCCGGAATAGAGGTAGTCGAAAATGCTCCCCGTAAACTGGACAGGTGTATAAGGTGCATGTTAGCCTGCATAGAGAAGGAGGAGGCAGGAGATGGTCAGGGGGATGCGGAAGAGCCACGATGGTGCCTTCAAGGCGAGGGTTGCATTGGAAGCCTTGAAAGGGGAGAAGACGATGGCGCAGCTATCCAGTGAATTTGGCGTACATGCGAACCAGATACGGCAGTGGCGTCAGAAGCTGTTGGAGGAGTTGCCAGGGGTATTTACGGATCGTCGCTGTCACCCGTACCTGCTGAAGAATCTGACCATAGACCACCCGGACCAGGTTTGGTGTGCTGATTGGACGTATATTCGGATGCAGCAATGTTTTATCCCCATGCAAACCTCTTGGGCCAGTTTTGCATTGACACAAAGGGGCTCCCCCTGTCCTCATTCGTCAAAAAAGCAAGCTTTTACCAATCATTACGAATCGTGGCTGCTGTGTTTTTCCCCTCTCCCCCGATCCGTTTTTCGGTTTTGCGGTGACCTTTGAACCTGAAATATAGAACCTTGAACGACATTTTGACAAAGGAGACGAGATGAGAGCAACGGCCATCGTCTTGAGGGTCATGCTGGTGATCCTGCTGGTGATTCCCTTCTGGGCGGCCTCTTGCGGGGCCGGTGAGGATCTTTCCCTGGCGCGGGCCTGGGAGATTATCCGAACGAAGCGGTTTGTTGACCTGACCCATACCTTTGCCCCGGGGATTCCGCACTGGAAGGGGTTCCCCGATGAGAAGCGGGAAACCCTCTACGGGTACGAACCGGGTGCAGGCAAGCTGGGAAGCGGCTTCTATGCCCAGGCTTTCACCTTGGTGGGCCAGTGGGGAACCCACGCGGACCCTCCGGCCCATTTCGTGAAAGGCCTGCGGACCCTCGACCAGATCGATGTGAAGGAGATGATCCTGCCCCTCGTGGTGATCGATGTCCACGAGAAGGCGGCCAGGAATCCCGACTACACGATCACCCTGGACGATGTGCGGGAGTGGGAAAGGAGAAACGGACCCATCCCCGGGGGAGCCTTTGTGGCCATGCGCACCGACTGGTCGAAGCGGTGGCCCGATCCGAAGGCCATGGCCAACGCCGATGAGAAGGGGATTGCCCATTATCCCGGCTGGAGCCTGCCCGTGCTGAAATACCTCTACGAGGAACGGAAGATTGCCGCCTCCGGCCATGAAACCACGGACACCGACCCGGGGATCGCCACCTCGAAAGACGACTATATCCTGGAGACCTATGTGCTGAAGCAGAACCGCTACCAGATCGAACTCCTGGCCAACCTGGACCAGGTCCCCCAGGCCGGCGCCCTCGTGGTGGTCACTTTCCCAAAACCGAAAGACGGTTCAGGCTTCCCGGCCCGCGTGTTTGCCATCCTTCCATAGAGGGGGCCAAGGACGAATCCGGGACGTGGGTGCTTTACCGGTAAACCGAGGGCGTTGGTCGGCGTCGATGGTCATCGAACCCTGGCCGGAGATGATGAAGTGGATGTCAGCCAGCCGCAATGCCTCGCATTTTCAACCAGTCTTTCACGGCGTGCCCGGTTCCGAAAGACCACGGGCGCAACTGCTCGGGCGGTACGGATATCACCTCGGCCAGCTCTTCGTTCATCCGGATCTCGCCCGCCGCGGTGACGTGATAGGCGATGATGAGCTGGTTCCTTTCCCGGAAGGCATACAGGCCGACCAGGCCGACCAGTTTGCCGTCCAGGCCGAGCTCCTCCTTCACCTCCCTCAGGACGGCGCCTTCCGGAGACTCTCCCTTTTCGAGAAAACCCGTGATCAATCCGTACATCTTCACGGGCCATAGCTTGTTGCGCGCCAGGAGGACCTTTCCCTCATGCTCGACGATGGCAGCAACAACAGGAAGGGGGTTGTCCCAGTAGACAAAACCGCACCCCTCCCGGGAACAGGCGCGATAGTCTCGTCCCTCGATCTGTTTCGTGGTCAATTTTTCCCCACAGTAAAGGCAAAATGCAGGTTCCGGCATGATTCAATACCCCCGGTTATGGATGGATCGCAACGTCCTTTTTTTTACGGACGGAGCATGCGTCAGGGCGTTGCCGTATGTCAAGCAAAAGGGTGAGGATTCAGCGCAGGGGGAGGAGCTCTCCACCTCCCGGATCCTTTTCCCGATGCCTTTTTCATCGTGCATGACCGCATCTATCGCTGCATCTATTGCTTGACAGGCGGCTGTTCGTTCACTAAGGTTTCATAAACAAAAGACAATTCGAGAAGAAAGGTGCAACCCATGCTGCATTTCAAGACCTATCGGTGGGTCCTTCTGGGTATCATCGCGATTTTGTACTTCTTTGTCTGCCTTCAGCGCCTTTCGCCTTCCGTCGTGGCCCGTGATCTGGCCCTCGCACTCCATGCCGATGCGGTCCTTCTGGGCATCATCGCATCGGCCTATTTTTATCTGTACTCGGCCATGCAGCCGGTCGTAGGCTATCTCTCCGACACCAAGGGACCGAGAAAGGTCATGGCCCTGAGCTTTTTGATCGCCGCGGCGGGCACCATCCTCTTCGGCATGGCGCCCAATGCAACCGCGGCCATTGTTGGGCGAACCCTCATCGGCGCTGGCCTGGCCGGTGTCTTTATCCCTGCCCTCAAGGTATTTTCCCGGTGGTACCGCCCTGACCAGTTTGCCGGCCTCACGGGGATCATGATTACCATCGGCGGCATCGGGGGGCTCTCCGCAGCCCTGCCGCTGACCTATCTGGT
>MWDG01000097.1 GCA_002070455.1 Deltaproteobacteria bacterium ADurb.Bin151 | reverse complement strand
CGACCAATCATCACCGCGTCACATCCGGTTTCCAAACGCATTTTACGGGCATCTTCCGGCTGCCGGATATCGCCGTTTCCAATGACTGGAATTTTAACGGCATTTTTGACCCCGGCAATCACATTCCAGTCGGCGTGACCTGAAAAACCCTGATCGGCCGTACGGCCATGGACAACAACTGCCGATGCTCCTGAATCTTCAGCTATTTTAGAAATCTCCACGGCATTGATGGATTTTGGGTTCCACCCGGAACGAATCTTCACCGTCACCGGAACAGACACAGCATCAACCACAGCCTTAATAATCTTTCCAGCAAGGACGGGGTCTCTCATTAACACAGCACCTGCCCCTGCCTTGATGACTTTTCTTACCGGACATCCCATATTGAGGTCAATGACAGCCGGATGATAATTGGAAACCATAACAGCCGCCCGGGCAAAAATACCCGGATCGGCGCCAAACAACTGAACGCCAAGTGGTTGATCTTCCTGGGAGGTTTTCAGATATTCGATAGTCTTAGCTGATTCACGAATGAGGCCATTGGCACTGATCATCTCGGTGAAACACATCTCACAGCCAAATCGTCGTGCAATGATCCGAAAGGGCAAATTCGAAATGCCGGCAAGCGGCGCAAGAACCGTCTTACCCTGAAAAAGATGAATCGCTCCGTACACAAATCAATCCTGACTGGATGCTGTCTTACGAAGGTACTGAGCCGCTTTATCCAGTTCTTCGAGCGTGTTGATGCCCATCACTTCAACATAGTCCACTGTAATACAGGCATGAACTTTCCGGCCCTCCCTTCGGCCAATTTCTACGATATCGGTCAGATAATACTCTTTCTGTTGATTATCATTTTTTACTTGCCGTAGGGCGGAAAATAAAAACGGTGTTTCAACGCAATAAATCCCCGTATTGATTTCCAGAATCTCTTTTTCGGCATCGTTTGCATCACGATGCTCAACAATTTTCAGGATATCGCCCTGCTCATCCTTGACAATGCGTCCGTAGGCATGGGGACCGGGCGGTTCCGTCGTGAGCACCGTTACACAGGCTTGCGATTCCTGGTGATTGCTGATCAACCGCCTGATCGTCTTCGGTTTTAAAAGAGGCACGTCACCACAGAGGATAACGGTCAATTCCTTATAATCTTTAAGGACATCAGCGGCCTGCATGACAGCATGGCCTGTCCCCAGTTGCGGCATCTGCTGGACAAAGACGAGATCCGGATCCGGAAAAGATTCCCTGACTTTGTCAGACTGATGACCGATGATGACCACGATTTTTTCGGCTTTCGCAAGGCGCGCCGCCTCCAGGGAATAATGTAAAAGCGGCTTGCCTTCCAAAACATGCAGCACTTTGGCCATGTCCGATTTCATGCGAGTTCCCTTCCCCGCGGCTAAAATGAGAGCGCAGAATTTTGTATCAATCATTAACTGTTTTCTCCTCTTGCATTTTGTGTTCGCGGTCTCTCCAACTGAGGCGGGAAAACGGCCAGAACTTCCCGGATGGATTTTTGATCTGCATTTTCAATAACAAAGATAATGCCATTGAATTCAATCCTTTCCCGCCGCAGTGGAATTCTGCCCACCTGATGTATTAGAAAACCGCCAAGGGTCTCATAATTACCTTCCGGCAGACCCATCCATAAAATTTGGTTCAGATCATCTATTTTCATCCGCCCATTGATCAAATACCGGCCCGGCGACATCATCTTATATAGTTTTTCACCCTTGTTGTATTCTTCATCGATGCTCCCGATAATTTCCTCTCCGATGTCCTCCACGGTGACAATGCCCACTGCACCGCCGTATTCATCAACGACTACCGCCATGTGTTCCCGTTTTCTTTGCATGTCCATCAACAACGGTCCCGCCTTTTTCGTTTCCGGAACATACAGAACATCCGTCCGCATGCAGTCTGCCACCATGGCCTTATCCGGACCTCCCATGGGTTTTTCCCGCTGTTTGAGCATCATATCTAAAAGATCAAAATAATTAAGAATTCCAACGATATTGTATACGGTATCGGAATAAACGGGAATTCGCATATATTTTTTCTCCGCGACAACGCGAACAGCTTCGTCGATGGTCGTGGTTTGAGGCAGTGCGGTAAGCGCCGAAACAGGAACCATGATCTTTTCCGCCGTAAGCCCGGAAAAATCAAAAACACGGCTCACCATTTCCTTTTCTGTTGTTAAGATATCGCTTCCCTGTGTCTTTTCTCCCAGAATATATTTAAGGCCTTCTGTTGTAATATAGGATGGGGTCTTCTCGTTCGGATCGAAAGAAATATTGACGGCTCCCCGTGAAACTGCCGCAATAAAATAAGCCAGCGGATAAAACACAAAGGACGACAGACGGATGAAATGGGCCACCCGGATTGCCATCTGCTCGGCGTAATGCTGGAAAATGCTTCGCACGACAAGGATAACAAACAAGATCGGCAGGAGAATCAGAAAAGCGATTTGTTCTCCCGTTTTCGCTCCAAAATATTGAATCAAAAGCCCGGTGGCCAGGGTGGAAGCGATAATAATCGCCAGATTTGTTCCGATGAGCGAAGTGGAAATAAACCACTCAGGATGCTCCTTTAACTTGACAGCCTGTGCGGCTGACGATGAACCCTTGCGTGCATAGTATTTGATTTTATTGATGTCAGAAGAAAACAGCGCAACCTCGCCTCCGGAATAAAGCGCCTCCAGGATCAGGCACAGAAAAATAACGGCAAGGATCAGATAAACGCTCATGCCTCACCTTCCGTTTCTGTTTGCGGTTTTTTTTCAATCCGGATTTTGAGAATCCGTGTTCTTCCCACACTCTCAATGCGGAAATGATAATTTTCAAAATGGATCATTTCTCCGCGCTCCGGCATCCTGCCGAATAAATGCAGTACAAAACCTCCAATGGTGTCAAATTCCTCCAGCGGCAGGGACGCCTGAAGCAGATCATTGACCTGTTCCATGGACATGATACCGGGAGCAATCATTGTCATCTCATCAATAATGTCACACCCGCAGTTCGCCGGCGTATCATCGCCATAGGCTTCCTCAAATAAATGTTCAAGGATATCTTCCAGGGTCACCAGACCGGATACCCCCCCGTACTCATCCACCACAATGGCAATCTGAGTTGATTTTTCCCGGAAATCATGCAGCAGTCCGTTGATGGTTTTTTCTTCGGGCACGAAGTAAGGCCGGGCAAGCAGCTTTTCAACAGACGTGGATTCACCTGAACGCAGTGCATCATTCAGCAGGTCGCGGGCAAAGAGGATGCCGATGATATCATCGCGGTCTTCCCGGTAAACGGGAACCCGCTCATACCGGCCGTGAACCACCTGCCGGACAATGTCCGATGCCTTCATATCAAAAGGCAGACAGAACATATCCACGCGGGGGATCATGATATCCGTCACGGGCCTGTCACCCGATTCAAAAATGGTTTTAATGAGTTCTTTCTGCGACTCATCGACCACCCCTTCCCGGCTTCCGGCATCAATGAGGTTTTTGAATTCATCTTCCATCAGGACATCCGAATCTTTTGTCCTGCTCTTATCCAAACGGTTCAATATCAAAGAGGGTGTTTTTTCCAGGGCGGCAACAACCGGATACTCCAGCCGGGAAATGATCAGCAAAAGCGGTGAAACCGCTGAAGAAATCCTCATGGGATAAGTAACACCAAATGTTTTGGGAATGGCCTCACCGGCAAGAAAAAGAACAATGGAGGTTACCACAATGGAAATCCCCTGCCCTTTGGGTCCGAACAAGCTGATGAACAGGGCCGCTGCAAGAATGGAAATGCTGATATTCACAACCTCATTGCCCGTCACGATGGTGATGAGCAGACGCCGCGGATTTTCCAGCAGTTTCATCACGCAATCGAAAAAAGGATAATGATCCGACTTCATCTTGTGCAGATGGAGATCGGTGAGCGATAGCAGCGCCGCCTCTGCCGATGAAAAAAAACCGGACAACAAAAACAGAAAAAACAATATGACAATATCAGAACTCAAAGCCAATGATGATTTCTACCTCTTTACAATGGTATATTGTTATGTTTTTTATCCAGTCTCGCTTCTTTTTTGTCCTTCATGGCATCCAGCACGGCAATAATACGTTTTCGGGTTTCCCGCGGGAGGATGATTTCTTCGATCGCTCCCAGCGACGCCGCGAAATACGGGTTGTTGAATTTTTCTTCATAGCCAGCGATCAATTCGGCCCTTCTGGCCGCCGGGTCCTCCGCCGCTTTGATTTCAGCCCGGTAAATAATGTTGCATGCCCCTTCCGCACCCATCACGGCGATTTCCGCCGTTGGCCAGGCCATGACATAATCCGCCCCCAGCTGCTTGCAGCACATACCGATATACGATCCACCGTAATCTTTACGGGTCACAACCGTGATTTTCGGCACGGTCGCTTCCGAATAAGCTTGGAGCAGTTTCGCTCCGTGGCGGATGATGCCCGCCCATTCCTGATCCGTGCCCGGCATATAGCCGGGGACATCGGCAAAGGTAAGAAGCGGTATGTTGAAAGCGTCGCAAAAACGGATGAACCGGGACGCCTTGTCCGATGCGTTGACGTTAAGCACACCCGCATAAAACATGGGATTATTGGCGATGACTCCGACAGGCCTGCCCATCATGCGGATGATGGCAACAAGGATATTCTGCGCCCAGTGTTCATGCAATTCGAACATCTCACCGTTGTCTGCCACGGCCTTGATGATGCTTTTCATGTTGTACGCACGTGCTGCCTTGTCCGGAATGGCTTTGTCCAGTTCAGGGCATACACGGTCGGCGCTGTCCGTTGTCGTCGCGACCGGCAACGGGGAATGGCAGCTGTCGGGAAGATAAGACAGGAGCTTTTTGATCTTGTCGATACAGTCCGTGTCATTTTCCGTAACCACGTGGCAGACACCGCTTTTGGAGGCGTGCGCCATGGCTCCGCCAAGGTCTTCCTGGGTAACTTCTTCGCCGATCACAGCTTTGATGACTTCCGGACCGGTGATATACATGTAGGATGTGCTTTTCACCATAAAGATCCAGTCCGTCAGCGCAGGAGAATACACCGCCCCGCCCGCCGTCGGCCCCATGATGGCCGTGATCTGGGGAATATAACCTGAAGCAATGCTGTTGCGGTAAAAAATCCCGCCGTAACCCTCCAGGGAGGGTACGCCTTCCTGGATTCTTGCACCGCCCGAATCATTGATCGCGACAAACGGCTTTTGCGCGGCAATGGCCATGTCCATGACCTTCCAGATTTTTTTCGCGTGCATTTCACCCAGTGTGCCGCCGGCACTGGTAAAATCCTGCGCAGCGGCAAATACCGTGCGGCCGTTGACTTTTCCAAAGCCGGTAATAACGCCATCGGCCGGGATTTCTTTTTTATCCATGCCGAAAAGGGTTGAATGATGCTTCGCAAACAACTGAACTTCCTGAAAGGTCCCTTCATCAAATAGATGATTCAGCCGCTCACGGGCGGTCATCTTGCCGCCGTCATGCTGTTTCTGAACCGCCTTTTCACCGCCCATGCGCATCAGCGCCTGAACTTTTTCTTCAAATATTTTAATTTTTCCCTGGGTTGTCGCCGGATTGAAATCATCACTCATAAAGATTCTCCTTTATATGCCGGGTTTTGACGAGTTTTTGTCTTGACCCTGTACCCGGTGTACGCTACTATCGCGGCCGGTTCAGGTATGCGGCCTTTGCTCCAATCATGGTCCGCTCAATCATAAACTGCTGCCTGTGTGCTTAACCTTTTTAGATAAAACTGGCAAGTCTGATTTACACATGATGCGTAATTTCAAAATGATTCTCGGATATGACGGTGCAGCCTATTGCGGCTGGCAAAGACAGCTCAATGGCATCTCCATTCAGCAGATCCTGGAAGAAGCCGTAGCACAAATCACCGGCGAGCAAGTATCCATCATCGCGTCCGGTCGCACGGATGCGGGTGTGCATGCCATCCATCAGGTCGCAAGCTTCAAATGCCGCAGCCTTTTGCCGGTAAACAAAATATTTATGGGGATCAACAGTGTCCTGCCGGAAGATATCGTTATCCAGGACCTGCAGGAAGTGCCGCCGGATTTTAACGCTCTCAAAGATGCAAAGGGAAAAGTTTATTTGTACCGCATCCGGAATCAGCGCGTGCGGCCTGTGCTGGGACGCCAGTATTCCTGGTTTGTCCGCTTTCCCCTCGACCTGGCCAGGATGCAGGAGGCCGCGCACCATTTAACCGGAGAACATGATTTTTCCTGCTTTTGCGCGACGGGATGTGATATCAAAAACCGGATCCGGACGCTCAACCATATTACCATTCATCAAGGGGAACAGGGCCTGCTGGAAATTACAGTTGAATCCAGCGGCTTTTTGCGCCATATGGTACGCAACATCATCGGCACGCTGGTGGATGTGGGACGGGGCAAACTTCAGCCCGAAGATATTCCCGAAATCATCGCGGGCGGCGATCGGAAAAAGGCCGGTGTCGCCGCGCCAGCTCACGGTCTTTTTTTAAAGGAGGTCAAATACTGAAGATGAAGGTTCTGCTGCTCGGCCATAAAGGAATGCTGGGAAGTGATCTGATGGCACAGTTTAAATACCGTCATGAGGTCATCGGAATGGATCTGGAAGAAATCAACATCACGTCTGCGTCTGATTGCCGCAAAGCCGTGGCGGAAAACCAACCCCAGATCATTATCAACGCAGCTGCCTATACAAATGTGGATGCCTGTGAAACCGACAGGGAAACCTGCTTCGCGGTGAATGCGGAAGCGGTGAAAAATATTGCTGAAACCTGCCTCGGCAAGAATATTACAGTCATTCACTACAGCACGGACTATGTCTTTGACGGGAACGGCAGCCGCCCTTACCGGGAAGACGACCCCTGCAATCCGATCAACGTTTACGGCGCATCCAAACTCGCCGGCGAGAATTATCTCCGACAGCTGACGGACAACTTTATCATCATCCGTACCGCCTGGCTCTATGGCGCGAAGGGGAAAAATTTTGTGCAGGCGATTCTGGACCGGGCCAGATCGACAGGCAAACTGACCGTGGTGGATGACCAGACAGGTTCCCCCACGTGCACACGCGATCTGGCGGCCGCAACCGAACTGTTGGTGGACAAAAACGCCCGCGGTGTCTTTCACGTAACCAACCGCGGCTCCTGCACCTGGTTCGATTTTGCCTGTAAAATTCTGAAAGAAGCGCACCTGGAAACGGTAGAAATCCTGCCAATGAAGACCGGTGACCTGCAACGGGCGGCCAGACGTCCGGCATACAGCGTTCTCGGCATGCAAAAGTTTATGGAAACAACGGGTAAAACCATGCAGCCCTGGCAGCTCGCTTTTCAGGATTACTATAAAATTCTGACCAGCAGAACCTGCTGCAGCGAATCAAGCATGGTCCACAAATAGGTTTGCCTGATTCACAAACACAGCTCCTTCACTCCGGGCGATTCACGCCACCCCGGTCCGCAGGATGTAAAACGGCTATGGATGTTTCCTACTCGCTCTTCCGCCGTTTCAGCTCCGCGTGATACGCAGCAATGAGATCATCGTGTCTCAACACTCCCAGCACCCGGCTTGAATCTTCGGAGCTCACCACCAGAAGCTCCTCGACATTGGTTTCCATGAATTTCATAAACGCGTCATAAAAATTGTCTTCCGGTGTCACGGTTTGCGGCGGCGCCATCAGGTCCTGCGCAATGACCAAGTCTTCCAGCCCCTCTTCAAATACGATTGACCGGGCGTGATCCCAGTTAATCGCTCCGATCAGTACGTCATCTTCATTGTATACGGGAAAACATTCAACATTGGATGTCGAGAAGATTTTCTTCAACTGCCCGTAAGTGGTGGTTTCACGGACAGGCGTGACCTTCTCCGGCTTGTAAAAATCTTTTACC
>MWDG01000096.1 GCA_002070455.1 Deltaproteobacteria bacterium ADurb.Bin151 | reverse complement strand
ACTCAATGATGAAAGTTTGATCCCTCATGAAGTCGAACGCTTCAGGAATGCCCTTAAAGAATCAACGAAGCAGCTCCTGGAGCTTCAGGAAAACCTGAAAAAAACAAAAGTTACCGAACCGCTTTATATTATTGATGTCCACGTTCTGCTCCTTTCGGACAAGAAATTCATCAACCGTACCATCAAGTACATTCGCCGTCTTGGCGTCAATGCCGAATGGGCATTGCGCATGACGCTGGATCATTACAAGCAGATATTTGAAGGTCTCGAAGATGTCTACATCAGCGGCCGCATCAGCGACGTGCAGTACGTTGTCCAGCGGGTTTTACGCAATCTTTCCGGTGAAAAGCATGAAACGGTCTGGGATGTCGGCTACGACGGTGTGGTGATTGTCTCCCATGATCTGTCGCCGGCCGATACAGCGCAGATGAAACTGGACAAAATCGTCGGTTTCGCAACGGACAGCGGTGGCCGTACATCGCATACCGCTATTGTGGCCCGCTCCATGGAACTGCCGGCCGTTGTCGGACTGGATAATGTTACGCGCTTTGTCCGGACAGGTGACGATATTATTGTGGACGGGACATCCGGGTTGGTCGTGGTCAATCCGTATCCGGACATGCTCAAGCGGTACGAAGAAAAAAAGCGTCACTACGACGATGCGAAAGATGAGTACCTGAAATATGCAAAGCTGCCTGCTCAGACGATGGATCATTACCAGATCGGGATTGGGTCCAATATCGAATTCATCGAAGAGATTCCTTCCGCTATTACTCACGGTGCGGAACACATCGGGCTTTACCGGACGGAATTTCTCTATATTTACCGGGATGATCTGCCTTCTGAAGAAGACCATTTCAACAATTATCGTCAGGTGGTGACCGAGAAGAACCTGGCATGGGCTACCATCCGGACATTCGACCTGGGTGGTGACAAATTTACCAAGTACCAGAAAAAAGACAAAGAGTTAAATCCGCAAATGGGATTACGGGCGATCCGCTTCTGCCTGAAGGAAATCGAGATTTTCAAGACCCAGCTCAGGGCCATCTGGCGTGTGAGCGCGCTGGGAAAGGTGAAAATTTTATTCCCGATGATTTCCGGCATTGAGGAAATCCGGGAAGCCAAGCGGTTGATGGAAGAGACCCGCAGGGAGCTTGTTGCAGAGGGAGTGAAGATTGCCGACCGGATGGACATCGGAGCAATGATCGAAGTCCCCGCGGCTGCTGTCATCGCCGACCAGCTGGCGCAGGAAGTTGATTATTTCAGCATTGGAACCAATGATTTGATTCAGTACGCGCTCGCCATTGACCGTTCCAACGAAAGAGTCACCTATTTGTACGAACCTCTGCATCCGGCCGTTTTGAGGTTGATTAAAACCATCGTGGATCAGGCTCATCACGCAAACATCCGCGTAGCCATGTGCGGAGAAATGGCCGGTGATCCCCTCTGCTGCCTGATTCTTCTGGGAATGCAGCTCGATGAGTTGAGCATGAATCATCTTGCGATTCCCCGCATCAAGCGCATCTTACAGCAATCAACACTTTCGGAGTCGCGGAAACTGCTTGAGAAAGCAATGTCCTTCAATAACGCCCTTGAAGTACGGGCGTACGTTCAGAACTACATGAACGAGCGTTTCCCGGATGAGTTTCAGAAGAAGGAAACCTGATTTCCAGATTCTAATTTCTAATTGTAAAACAGGCTATCAATAATTATATGAGCGAGAAAACGCCAATCGTTACCGATCACAATGAAGACGAATATTACTCCGGTTGTATGTATGAAGAGCCGGATTCCTGGCGTTTTCGTCCGGCAAAGATGTATCTGTCGCGTGTTTCCATCACGGAAGAAGAGGTCAATGATCTCAAGAAGCTGGCTGAAGAAGGCGTAATTGTCTATGCCATCAAGCAGAGAAGCAAACTCAACAGCCTGATCATTTCGGATATTGCGGGACGTGAAGGACTGCCCAGACCTGTTTACTGTCACGGCATGAACATGTCTTTCTGGCAGCCCATGTCCAAGATGCTGAAATTTCTCTGGTCATCTTTCTTGAGGCGTTTCCGGAAAGATCAGATCACGCGCCAGAGCAAGCTTGAATACCTGTCCAGGAAAATTGCAGGCAAAGAAAGCATCATCATCCATCTGGGAGAGTCGGAGTTTATTGAAAGCCGCGCCGCGGAAGACGCCCTTGCGACCCTGATCCACCTGCAGGGGACGGTTTCCTTTCCCATATTTATTGTGCCTGTCCTGGTTGCCTATGGACGCCGCCGGGAAAAGGAAGATGAAAGCCTTGTCAACATCCTTTTCGGACAGATGGAACATACGGGACCGCTGCGTCGGTTGATCACCTTTATACGATATTCGAAGCAGGCGTTTGTCATCCCGTCAACTCCTGTCAACCTTATCGATTATCTGGCAGCCAACAATGATTTGACCAGGGCTGAATTGATTCACGATCTGCGCGGTGAGTTGATCGACAGCATCGAAGAAGAAAAAACGGCTATTGTCGGCCCTGCGCTGAAATCACGCGCAGAGCTGATGGGAATGGTTATGCATGATCCGAAACTGAACCGGTTTATGGATGAGCATGCGCAGAAAATAAAGAAATCCAGAGACGGCATTGCGAAGGACGCCCGTCGTTATCTGTACGAAATTGCCGCTGACTACCGGGAAACCTTCATTGAGGTTTGGGTGAAGCTTCTCAACTGGCTGTGGAACACGGTCTATGACGGTCTGCAGATTGATTACGAGGGCCTTGCAAAAATCCGAAATCTGTCCAAAAAAATGCCTTTTATCATCATTTCCTGCCACCGGAGTCATATTGATTATCTTCTGCTGTCCTACATATTCTTCAAGAACAGGGTCCAAATGCCGTTTATTGCGGCAGGCAATAACATGTCATTTTTCCCCATGGGTTATATCTTCCGCCGTTCCGGCGCTTTTTTCCTGCGTCGCAGCTTCCGGGGCAATAAACTCTACAGTGAAGTTTTTACAACCTATCTGGCCATCCTGCTCAAAGAAGGACTGCCGCTGGAATTCTTCATTGAAGGGGGCCGAAGCCGGACCGGGAAAATGGTCATGCCCAAATACGGGCTGCTGTCGATGATCCTTCAGGCCTACCAGGAAAAGTATTGCGAGAACCTGGCGGCTGTCCCGGTGTATATCGGCTACGACCGGGTGATCGAGGAACGGTCTTACCTCAACGAACTGGCCGGCCAGCCGAAGTCCCAGGAAAGCGCTGCGGAAATCATCAAAAGCACCAAGGTACTGCGTAAAAGATACGGACGGGTTTATATCAATATCGGCGAGCCGATCATCATGAAAGACTACCTTGAGGCGCAGGACAAGCCCATGGAACAAATGACGCTGGACGAGCGCCAGAGCCTTTACCGCAAAATCGGGTATGAGGTTGTTCAGGAAATCAACAAGGTTTCCGTGGTCACGCCGTTTGCGCTGGTGGCAGCAGGCCTTTTGAGCCATGACCGGCGCGGTATTTCCCATGACGAATTAGGCGGCATCGTCAATGAGTTTTATGATTACCTCGTTACCATGCCGGTCAAATTTGCCGCGACGTTTGCCAACCGGGAAAGAGCGATCGCCGACGCGCTGAATATTTTTGTCTCGACAGGTATCATTTCCAAAATAGAAGCCCTGGAAGAAGAAGAGGAAATGCAGGAAGTGGTCTATTCGCTGGACGATGCGAAAAGACTGAATCTTGAATATTACAAAAACAATATTCTGCATTTCTTTGTTTCTATTTGTTTTGTGGCGACGTCCATGGTGAAAAACCATGAAGATACCATGTCTCTGGCAAAGGTTATGGGTGACTATAAATATCTGAAGTGGGTTTTGTGGAATGAATTTATCTTTGACGATAGGCGGGACGATGTTGAAGATGTGAATGATGTTCTGGCCTACCTGCATAACCGGTCCATGATCGTAACCACCGAACGTGAAGGCGAGGTATGGATCGAAATCAAAAGCAAAGGCCACGCCAAACTAAAACCGTTTTCCGGGCTCATACACAATTATCTGGAATCCTGCTGGATTGTCATTCGCAGCCTCGTCTATCTCAAGAAAAAATCCCTGACGCAAAGGGAATGGCTGGCCAAAATCCGGCCGCTGGGTGACCGGATGTTCCGCAAGGGGGAGATCCTGCGGGCCGAAGCCCTTTCCCAGGCCAACTATCTCAATGCTGTTAAATTTCTGGAGGATGCTGAACTGATTGTTTCGCACTCCAGGGAAGAAAAACCCGGCAAAAGCGAACTCACCTACAGCCTGACGGACAATCGTGCACAGATGGAAGTGCTGAGAAGACGGCTGTTCAAATTCCTTTAGAGCTCCATGAACAGGTTGGTAGTGAATCTCCCCGCGGCAAGACGCGGGGAGATTTACACACAACGGGCTTATTTCTTTTTTCCGCTTTTTACCGGCGGTTTAATGCTGTAGAAAGCCGACATGCCGCGGTAACTGGCGGAGTCTCCCAGTTCTTCTTCGATGCGCATCAGTTGATTGTATTTGGCCAGCCTTTCCGTTCGGGAAAGCGAGCCGCTCTTGATCTGTCCACAGTTGGTGGCCACGGTAATGTCCGCCATGAAGGTGTCTTCTGTTTCGCCGGATCGGTGGGAAACGACGCACGTGTAGCTTGATTTCATGGCACGTTCCATGGTTTCCAGGGTTTCCGTGAGCGTTCCGATCTGGTTAAGTTTGATCAGGACGGAATTGGCCACGCCAAGCCCGATCCCTTTTTCCAGGCGTTTGACATTGGTTACAAAAATATCGTCGCCGACAATTTGAATCTTGCCTCCCAGCTCATCGGTCAACAGTTTCCACCCCGCCCAGTCGTCTTCCGCAAGGCCGTCTTCAATGGAAATGATCGGATAGCGCTTTACCAGGTCCGCATAGAACTGCACCATGTCTTCTGCGGATTTCCGGGGTTTCTTTTCAGCGGCCAGGATATATTTGCCTTTTTCGTAAAAGGAACTGGCGGCCGAATCCAGCGCGATCATAATATCTTTTCCGGGTTTGTAGTTGGCTTTTTCAATTGCCGTCATGATGAGCGAGAGGGCCTCTTCGTTTGACTTTAAATTCGGTGCGAACCCGCCCTCGTCACCCACGGCCGTGTTGTAGCCTTTGCCTTTCAGGACGGCCTTCAGGGCATGGAAAACTTCGGCGTTCATGCGGATGCCTTCTTTGAAGTTCGGAGCGCCCACGGGCATGATCATAAATTCCTGAATGTCCACGTTATTGTCGGCGTGCTGGCCGCCGTTTAATATGTTGGACTGCGGAATGGGCAGGACATTTGCGTTGACACCGCCCAGATAACGGTAGAGCGGCAGGCCGGACAATTCCGCGGCCGCTTTGGCACAGGCCATGGAAACGGACAGAATGGCGTTGGCGCCCAGTTTCCCTTTATTCGGGGTTCCGTCAAGTTCAATCATGGCAAAATCGATATCCCGCTGTTTGCGGCAGTCCATACCAATGATCTCCGGACCGATTTTGTGCAGGACATTATTGACTGCCGTTTCGACGCCTTTTCCTCCATATCTTTTCTTGTTCCCGTCCCGCAGTTCCAGCATTTCGTGCTCGCCGGTGGATGCGCCTGAAGGTACAGCGGCTCTTGCGGTGATTCCCGATATGGTGGTGACTTCAGCCTCAACGGTTGGGTTGCCCCGGGAGTCCAGGATCTCCCGCGAGTGAATATTGATGATTTCCGGCATATAAAAACCTCCTTTTTGCTTTGCCTCATGTTGTAACAGAGCGGCAGGCTGATTTCAAGGTCAATAAGCAAACAGGCTTGATAACTTTGAGCAAGTCAGTTAAGAAGAAGCCGGTTTTGTGCCCGGTAAGAGGAAGGAACGGCCGTTTGGAAAAGGAAACGCAAAGAATAGATAAAAAATCGAAACTTTTTCTTCACTTGAAGAAATGGCTGGAAAAAGCCGTGCTGGATTATTCCATGATCGGGGAAGGCGACAGACTGCTTATCGGTGTCTCCGGTGGGGCGGACAGCTTTGCCCTGCTGGATCTGCTTGATTCACCAATGATCTTTGTGCCGAAGTTTTCTTTTATAGCAGTCAATATCGACATGGGGTTTGACCCGGACTACATCGCTTATCGTGAACTGGAAAAATACTTGCAGCAAAATCAATATCCGTACGTAATGGAAAAAACCGATATCGGAGCGCTTGCACATTCGGATTTCAACAGGAAAAATCCATGCTTTTTGTGCTCGCGCCTTCGTCGCAAACGAATTTTTGAAATCGCGGACGAAAATGGCTGCAACAAGATCGCTTTTGCCCATCACCGCGATGATATTATCGAAACGCTGCTGATTAACATGTTTTACGGCAGGGAAATCAGTACGATGCTGCCCAAACAGAGCATATTCGGCGGTAAACTGCATATCATCCGTCCTCTGGCTTATCTGACAGAAGATCTTGTTAAAAAATACAGCCGGGAACGACAGTTTCCGACGGTTGCAAACGAATGTCCGACCAGTGGCAATTCAAGAAGAACATACATTAAAAAGCTGCTGAATGAACTGGAGCGAGATAATCCAGATATCCGTCACAACATTTACACGGCTATGAGTCATGTGAAACCGGATTATTTGCCATCCCGGCCTGAAAAAAAGCCGTGTTGAATAATCATTTTTCGGCCTGAGTTGACCTGAAACTTGTATTTTTTGAATTCATAGATTCACTTTTAATAATTGATCACTTTATTTACATAATTAAAGTAATACATTAAATAAATTAAAATAAAATAGATGGTATTATCCATCATTTAAGGTAAAATGAAACCATGGCTAAAGAGAACACAGCGCAAAAACTGATCGCATCCAACAAAACGGCCCGCCTCAACTACGAAATCGGCGACACCTACGAAGCCGGAATGGTCCTGTCGGGAACGGAAGTCAAGGCTTTGCGTTCAGGCAAGGCCAATCTTAAAGACAGCTATGCGGTTGTCAAAGACAATGAGGTATATTTGCGCGAACTGCATATCAGCCATTACGATTATGGCAACCGTTCCAACCATGAGCCGTTGAGGCCGCGCAAGCTCCTTCTGCATAAACGTGAAATCAAAAAACTTTACGGAAAAACAAGGGAAAAAGGGTTGGCGTTGATCCCGCTTAAGCTCTATTTCAAAAACGGGATAGTGAAAGTGGAAATTGGCATTGGCAAGGGTAAAAAATTACATGACCGCCGCCATGACATTAAAGACCGTGAAGAGCGCCGCACTATTGCCCGTGATTTTAAATCAAAACTGATTAAAATTTGACAGTTAACTCATTCCTCTTGTATCCTCCACTGGAGAATTTGTCACCATTTGGATTTGTCATTACGAGACGCCTCTCACGCGTCGTGGTAATCTCATGTATACAGTAACTTATGAGATTGCTTCGGTTGCTGCGCTCCCTCGCAATGACCTTACGACACAGCCTCTTTTGGGGGAATGACCACTTTTATATTCTCTGCTGCTGGAGGTGTCATGAAGTGGCTGATGTGAATATCTCTAAGAGATTTTTGTTCTTCCTTTGACAAAAGCACAATAACTGTCTATATTAAGGTCAAATAAAAAAAAGGGGGGCGTAACGGTTTCGACGGGGACATTTGAAGTTGTAGCAGCGTGCCGAGGTTCCTACAGGCCTCGTTAAACAGGTAGGAAACATATAATCGCAGACAACTACGATTACGCTTTAGCCGCTTAGTCGGCTAACGTCGAACCCGGTTCTCCTGTCGGTCGGGTAAGACGTCATTCAGACAGGATTGCCAAACTTTCTGCCTGGGGGAGGGCGGTGAAAACTTACAGGATAGCGCGGTGAGATCCGGCCTTAGGGAGCAAACCAGCGTGAAGGTTCTAAAACGAAGGCTACGCACGAAGAAACTGCAGCGGAAGGTTTTCGGACGCGGGTTCAATTCCCGCCGCCTCCACCATTTAGAAAAGACAAACCCGTCTCTCTGG
>MWDG01000095.1 GCA_002070455.1 Deltaproteobacteria bacterium ADurb.Bin151 | reverse complement strand
GCCAAAATCGGCCAGTTATCGATGGAAAACGATTTTTTATCCGTCGCGCTCGGTCGCATAGACGGTGCGAGCGCCAAGCGATGATTGATAAAGAGGACAAAGTGCCCGTAACACGACAATGCGAGCTTTTGGATTTGAACCGGTCCGGTGTCTACTATAAAGCTGTTCCTTTGAGAGTGGCTGAAGTCGAACTGATGCGGCAGATCGACGAGATTCACCTTCTGTATCCGTTTTACGGGAGCCGTAACATTCGCAATGAGCTATGGTCAAGGGGCTACAAGGTAGGCCGTGACAAAGTACGTCGCCTGATGCGACGGATGGGAATCGAAGCTCTGTATGTAAAGCCAAAGCTTTCGTGGATGAATCCAAAACATGCGAAATATCCTTATCTTTTACGGGATCTTCAAATTAGCCGGGCCAATCAGGTCTGGTGTGCGGACATTACCTACCTTCCCATGGCCAGGGGATTTTGTTATCTGGTTGCCATTATGGATTGGTTCAGCCGCAAGGTGCTGGCCTGGAAACTCTCCAATACCTTGGACAGCTCATTTTGTGTAGAAGCCTTGGAAGAAGCCATCGACAACTATGGTTGTCCCGAAATCTTTAACACGGATCAAGGCAGTCAGTTTACAGCGGAAGTCTTTACCGATACGCTGCAATCGAACAACATCGCCATCAGCATGGATGGTAAGGGCCGCTGGATGGACAATGTTTTTATTGAACGGCTTTGGAAAAGTGTGAAGTATGAAGACGTCTATCTCAAATCTTATGGTTCAATGACGGAAGCGCGAAGAGGGCTTTTTCAGTACTTCAAATTCTACAATGAAAAAAGGTGGCATCAAAACTTTGACAGGAAGACGCCAAATGTGGTTTACTTCGACTCCCTGACGCAGAAACAGGCTGCGGCATGAACATCAACCCAGAGCAGCTTTACACTTATAAATCCCTGTTCTCTGTCCGAAGGGTCCAGACCACCTCACCTCTCAGGACGTCACCTGACGGACTATTTAAAACCTGGACAGTTTCGTGCACCGTATAGGCTGAACGTCCATGCAGAATGGCGGCTGCTGTGTCCCGACAGGAAGCACCTACAGGGGTCAGCAGGCCGACTCCGGTTATGACAATACGCTCTGTTGCAGATGATTTCTTTTTTTCTGTTGTCTGCATTTCAGTTTATCGCCGTCCTGGCACCTTTGATCACGATTTCGCCGGATGCGTTTTCGGTTAATGAAGCGCCTTTGATTACAATTTCGCCGCTTGATTTCATGGAGATGGTTGAATCGCCGGTCTTGAAGATAATTTCATCAGCTGCCTCAAGGGTAATGGTTTTTGCTTTCAGCGTGCTGTTTTGCTCGACGGTCGTGGACATGTTTTTATCAACAGCGATGACCCGATTGCCCAGAACTTTTTCATTCATATGCATGCCCACATACACAGCCTTGGTCAGGCCAACCTCTTCGGTTTTTGCGGCAACGACCGTTTCATTCATTGCCGCCCCAACCGAGACCTGATAAAGCCCACCGACCGTCAGTTCCTTGGCAACACCGATGGTTTCGGCCTTGTTGATGGCGACGGTTTCCGTTTTATTGGCTCCGATCGTTTCCGTGTGATTGGCTCCAATAGATACTGTCTGATTGAAACCAACCATTTTTTCGCGGTTATTGCCCACGGTCAGGGTTTCATCATGTCCGACGGTCTGGCCCTTGTCATTCTTGATAAGGATGTTCCAGTCCCTCTCTCCCTGAAGATAGACTTCTTCGCTTCCGGCCTTGTCTTCGAATCGAAGTTCGTTATATCCATTGGATCTTGGATAGCTTTTTGTCCTGATGGTGCTCCTGGTCTTGTTGCCGGGCAAATCATACAGGGGAGGGTTGGCGCCATTGTAAACACTGCCGGTGATCAAAGGCCAGTCCGGGTCGCCTTCCAGAAAGCTCACAATCACTTCATCGCCGATACGGGGAATAAACATGGAACCCCGGCCCGCACCTCCCCATGCCTGTGCACATCTCAGCCAGCAGGAGCTCTGTTCGTTTTTCTTTCCTTTCCGGTCCCAGTGGAACTGCACCTTGACCCGCCCGTATTCGTCGACATAGATCTCTTCGTTCTCCGGACCGACGACCGTGGCCGTCTGGATGCCGTGGATATAGGGCTTTTTAATTGGTTTTCCGGGGTGGTAGGCAACAGAAGAAGGGATTGCTGTAAAAGTATTATGGTAATTGGTTCCGTCTGTTCCCGCCTGCTCTTCCAGGGTTTGCGATTGCACGCCGTCATGATTTACGGTTACTAATAAATATTCTCTGTCAAAGGCGGTAAAGTTGTGTCCATCCAGTTTAAAGGTATGGCCGGAAATGAGGCGGGGGCAATTGCTTGCCCCTGTGGCCCGTTCCTGCAAGCACGTTTGGCCTTCCATTCTGGTTTTCGTAAGTTTTTTGCCTTTGTCCTGTGCGCCATACTGACCAGGGTAATCGTAGATCTCGTATTTCTGTATCTTTTCATCTTTGCTCTTTTCTTTGGTTTCCAAAGAGGTTGATGGATGTTTGAAGTTGTAGTTGGTCTGGGTATAAGTGCCGGGACATAACCCCTGGGAAAAATCGATGTTGGAGATGACTTCATCCTCCGGATTTAATCCGCTTGCCGGCTTGAAGGCAATGGCCGCATTCCCGGCAATGGGTTTGTAATAGACCGGATCATCGGCAAAAACCATCAGGTGTTTGTCTTTGCTGTGCTCGTAAAAGTAATAAATGCCTTCTTCCTGAAGGATGCGATTGATAAATTTTAGATCAGTTTCCCGGTACTGGACGCAGAATCTGCGCTTATGCTCTTTGTTTTTCAAACGGAACTCGTAGCGGTCGGATGGGACACCGCTGTCTTTGAAGATGTCCGCTACAATTTCCTGGATATTTTTGTTCTGAAAAATGCGGCAGTCCTGCTCCAGGGAAAGAAGTTGTGTAAAGGGAACGATCTCGGCCCGGTAGAGATATTTTTCTTTATTTGTATCCGTGCCGCTTTTCCCGGTGTGTTCAAATTTTCTGACGATCCCATGAATGTAACGGTCGGATTCCAGTCCAATCAAGGTTAACAGGGCTTCTTTCTGTGCGATGTTTTTAAATTTAATTTCGGAAGAACTGGCTAACAATACCTCTGCTAAAAATGGTGATGATATTCGTTCCATCGATGTAAAACTGATGACAGATGTAGTTAAGGTTGTTCCCTGAACTTCAAACAGGAAACCTGCTTTCGATCCCATGTCAAAAATGTTCATTCTTCCCCCTCATGAAATAACTTTTATTTTACCTGCCTGATTGACTTACGGGTACCGTCTCACGACAATTGTTTTATTCGCTCTCCCATCTTAACTCGAAATATCTTTCAACAAAGACAAATACCGCCATACGCAAAAAAGCGCAGCACGACCGGCAGCGTTCGTAAAACCAATAGTTAATTTATTTTTAGTAAAAAATTTGAAGACGGGCTGTTTCTAAACGTTGTTGTATATTTTGTCAATAAAAAATCTTCCAGGCCATTTGGAAGAACCGGATTTTTGTGTCATCAATCCATGCGCTCAGGTTACGATAAGAAGTTGAAGGTCGCAGACATTCGTACCCGTGGATCCAGTAATTAAGAGGCTCCCTGTTCTTTGAAAGAAATGATAGGAGTCGTTGTCCGACAGGTACTGTTCCGGCAAGATCTGTTCATCCTCGATGATCTTCTGCACATGGGGAAGGACAAAAGCCCCGGCGGCATCGGTGGGACCATCGATCCCGTCTGTGCCCGCGGACAGGAAGTAGATGCCCTCGAGGCTGCCCGTGGTATCAAGAACGTCCACGAGGAACGCAAGGGCAAGTTCCTGGTTTCTCCCTCCCAGTCCGGTTCCCCTGAGGGTTACGGTGGTTTCTCCTCCGGCAACGATAAAGGCAGGCCTTGTCATCTCGGACGCACCTCGCCTGAGATCCATTGCCATGGAGGCAAAGAGGTGAGCCATCTCTCGCGCTTCGCCTGTGAGCGAGGAGGTTATCAGACGGGCATGGTAACCGAGCCTGCGTGCGTGTTCGACAGCTTCCCTGCAGGCAACCGTGTTGTTTCCCAGAATGATGTTCGATACCTTTTTGAAAATCGGATCTCCCGGTTTGGATGTTTCAGGAATGAAACCCTGCAAACCTGCCCGGAGGACCTCCTTTACCATTTCAGGGAGCTTTGCTGCGATGCCGTACTTTTCCACCACAGCATTAGCCTGGCCAAAAGTAGTGCTGTCCGGGGCCGTGATGCCCGAGGCAATGGTGTCGAGGCGGTCGCCCATGACGTCTGACAGGATGAGATTGAGCATCCTGGCAGGGAAAGCGACCCGGGCAAAGCCGCCCCCTTTAACCCGGGAGAGGTGCTTCCTGATGCAGTTGATTTCCCGGATGTCCGCACCGCAACCGAGCAGGGCTTCCGTGGTCTCCTGCAGGTGTTGAAGAGTGATCCCTTCACGCGGCAGGCAAAACAGAGCCGAACCGCCGCCGGATGTAAGGTTTATGATGAGGGTCTTCTCGTCGGCGGTCTGGGCCATGGAGAAAAGCTCCAGAGCCCCGCGGACGCTGCTCTCGTCGGGAACAGGGTGACCTGCCTCCATCACCCTGATTCTTTCAAGCTGCCCTCTCTGTCCATACTTCGTAATTACCGCACCACCGGTTATCCTGTCCCCCAGAACCTCCTCGATGGCAATGGCCATTTTCACAGATGCCTTGCCGATGCCCGTGACGAGAACCTTCGGGTAGGCTTTCAGGTCAATGACCAGATTCTCATATACTCCCGTGATCTCCAGAGTGTCTCCGCGAATCTTCAACCTCTCCCTGACCATGAGCACGGGATCGACTTTCTCAAGTGCCTTATGAAAGATCACATGAAGATCTGCCTCAGGATTCATCAGGTCACCTCCATGGAGTTCATGTCTGTTGAACATCCTGCCATGCCTTTAGCTACCGGCGCACAATAGGGTCCTTCCGGAATCACGGCAAACCTGCACCCCTTCTCTGCAAGATGATCAACTATTTTCTGCAGGTTTTCGGTAACTCTGTCTGAAACGGCCTCGATAACCTTCACGCCCAGAAATGAACTGTGACCAGAAACAATCCCATGGGTAATAAAATGAATTTTATCCCATTGCGTTTTCTCATAAATCCTTGCCTGCATCTGGATCTGCCATTGGTCTTTTACGATGTCGTCTGATTTTCTGATGTCGTAAATAAATCTGGAGAAGTCATTGCTGTAGCGGCGAAGCATATTTTCATAGGTCTGTGATCCCACGCCTTCCACGCATCCGCCCGCCGCAATGATCGTTCCTCCATCTTTTACACAAGGCAGGGCTGTTACAAGCGCTTTGACACATTGATAAAAGGTGGCGTCCAGTGGATACCCTCCACAACCGGTAACAACCACGTCAACTTCTGTTTCGACAACCGGACAGGCCGTCCGGCTTGCATAGCTGCATGCGCTTGAATGTGTCTTAAACAGATCTCCGCCAAAAGCCTTTACGATTTTTTTTTCATGATTCATTACAAGTTGGATGCTGAAATCGACACAGGCAAGTCCGGCCACGGACAGCGCCTCTTCATGGCAGGGATTCCCTTCAAGCACTCCCGTCACGGCTTTCGGGTGGGAAAGGAATTCATACCCGTGAAAATGTTTAATTGTGTCGAGGGAGGAAAGCCCGGGACAGATTGTCTTGCGTCCGCCTGAAAATCCCGCCATGAAATGGGGCTCTACAAGGCCGATAACGATTTTAAAATCAGCCTCTGCAAAGATTTTGCTGAGTTTTACCGGGGCTCCGGAATAGCTTGTTCCTGAAAGGCTGACCATTTCGCCTTCAGGATTATGATCCAGAATTTTATAGCCAGCAGCAATCTCCCCGCCGAACATGAGGAGCCTCTCTTCTTTGGTGCTTGGCCTGTGCATCCCCGTGGCAATCAGAATGGTAATGCTTTTCCGATCTATTCCTGCAGATTCGATTTCATCCAGCACAGCAGGCAAAAAAGCACGGTATGGTATCGGTCGGGTAATATCCGACACGGCAATGATTACACTGCTGTGCGGTCTTTTTTTTATCGAATCAACAAGATTTGCCGGGCATGCCTGGTTTCTAACGGCCTCCAGGACCAGCTCTGAAGCGGAAGCGGTGGGGGGAGCGCAGGAAGAACGATAGATGATGCTTGTATCAGGAAATTCGACATGAAGCAATGTATGGTGATATCCAATTTCCGTTTTCATAAGATCCTTCTTTATGGAATCATGCCCACTGAAAAGGCCAGCATGAACTGGGCCACATAGTACATGGGCAAACCCGCATAACGATTAACTATGCTTTTTTTCACAAATCTGTGTCTTGCAACAAAGAGGTCTGAAACATAGAAGAGGAGCGCCCCTGCCATAACCAGCGCCCGGCCTTGCAGGGAGTAATCTTGACGGGCCGCAAGAGATGCTGCTCCCACAACCATGATGGATATAATGGCAATGTAGGCAATGACCGGCCCCCTCATTGAACCGAGATGGGAACGCAGCCTTGTGAAAATGAATATGGAAACGACAGGAACTACCACTAAGGAGACCCACGTACCGGTTGTGATACCGGCAGTGATGAAAAATGCCACAACATATGCAATATGTCCCGCGAGGAAAAATACAAGGCCGGCAGTAAAAACCTTGCGGTTAAAGAAAAAAGCCAGACAGACGTCCCCTGCGAAGCAGAGGACAAGACCTGTAAGGATAAGATAAAAATAGGGTCCCGCATGATAAGGCTGCACCAAGGCCGTTGCTATGAAGAGCCCTGAAAGGAATGGTTTGGTCAGCAGTATGCCCTTTATGTCTTCCTTTTTTTCCGCAAAAAGAAGGCCGCACAGAAGAACGAAAGAAAATACAAAAATGATCATAGCACTCATTTTTCCCCTCCACAAAAAATCGTTGATTGTATGGTTAACATATTATCAAACTTCCAGCCACACCCTGATAATTTATATCACTGAAATTCTATTGAAATCAAATCATTCTGTCCGCCTGCACAATCTTCCTGCAGCAGTTCCCTCCTTCGTGGGCGTATCATAATAACTTAGAACCAGGTTGAATATATCCAGTTTGATTACATCTCTAAAAAGTTTACTGAATAAATACAGATATGGTTTCGCTCTTAAAGAACCGACAAACGGTTTTGATAGGAAATAGAGGAAAACATCTTCGATGGCGATGTGTTATGCCCATTACAATCGGGAAAGTTTAAGACCGGCCATCGAAGTGATGGATGGGTGGAATCGCGAATTTATCACAATTTTATCACAGTGCCCTAAAAAAAGAGGTCACAAACCGTATTTACAGCTTGTAACCTCTTGATTTTTAATGGTGGGTCAGGGCAGAATTGAACTGCCGACACTCGGATTTTCAGACAGAACCACCAAGTTTTCTAACCTCCTCATTTTATATCAACATATTGGAATTGTTGATATTTATTTTTTTAACTTTAGCACTTTTTAGCAGATTTTAGTCAAGTTTGGAAACTTTTTCTCACACAAAGTCTCACACAGCTTTTAACTGAAAAAGATGATGTTTATATCAAACATGACTTACTTTGCCCTTCCCTAAATCGTGCAAATATTTTGACAGAGCAGTCCGTCATTTCCAAATCAGTCGACAAAAACAGAAACCCCTCTTTCGAAAGGTTTCTGCCCATCAAATGGCAATTATGTCGCGATCTCTTGCCCGATCACAAATTTGCCAGAAGTGTGATAAGGCTAAAGCTCATAACCTAATCGCGCCGGTTTTGAATACAATACATTTTTACATGCACGGTATCCAAAACAGTCATTTGATATAACTATAATTTCTATCTGATTTTCTTGAATATCAGATTTACCTTGAACTAGCGCCCGTAAAAAAGAAATTCTCTGACAGATGATTCTCTGCCAGAGATATTCTTCTACTCTTGATAGGATTTTCAGGATGTCGCTTCCGTTTGTACCTGACCTTTTTTGAAATCCTGATAGTCTCGGTAACTTTTCATCTCTTCGATCTGCTTCTTCACGTTTACCGCTTCC
>MWDG01000094.1 GCA_002070455.1 Deltaproteobacteria bacterium ADurb.Bin151 | reverse complement strand
AGAGCGTGAAGTGCCATGCTGGCCACTATGCAGAAGGTCACGTAGAAGAGCAGTCCCCATTCGATGTTGACGATCATGGAAAAGTTGGCCATGGACCCCACGGTGAGACAAAATACATAAATGATATACATGCCCAACTGAAAGGTCTTTTTGATGGCCCGCAATTTGGGCACGAAAGACAGGGCTATTCCCAGAGACGTAATCAGGAGGATGATGACCGTGGTGGCGTAATCGGCATGCACCATTGTTCCTGCTCCCACGGATATCCCGACGACGGCGACAGTCACAAGCAGGGCGCCGCCCAGAGGAAGGAAATATTTTCGTTCCAGCATCCCGCCGTAGCTGTGGATGTCCTCCGCCTCCAGACCCGCTGCATCTGTCCCCGGATGGCCGTTTCTTTTTTCGAAGGCCGGGAGAAACAGAAGAAAGAGGCGCTGGGCGACAGTGACACAAAAGATAATGTAGATGAGCGAGATTACCGTGTCGTAGGTGTGGAAGATGATGAAAGTCGTAGCGTCCACATCCAGAGCGGACTTGATGGCGGCGAGGTTCGGCGTGCCTCCCGTGTAGAGCCCGATGGCCATACCTGCCAGCTTCCATGCATCCGGACGTCCCCCCTTGATGATAAAAAACCCGGCCAGAGCGATGATGATGATGGACACTGTGGCCAGGAAGAAAGAGAGGATCGTCCGGCCGGCCAGCCGCGACCACTTCCTTATGTCCATTGAATACAGCAAAAGGGGAATAGCCAGCACCACGGATACCTCTGCGAGGTTTTTCTGCACCGTGTCGAATCCCTGAGGAAGGATGCCCAGATTTCCTATGGTTATCCCCACAAGATAGCACAAGATAACTGTGCCGAGTTTGTTCACCGCAGGAAAGCGATAGCACAGATAGATGGCCAAAGCGGGGAAAAGCAGGAAAAACGAAACGAAGACGATAATCATGGCGCCTCCCGAAAAATCCCCCAAAGGAGAGAATCCATTGAATAACAGCTGCACTCAGGTGAATGATACTACATTCCTGTGCAACATAGTCAACCAAATTTTTGCAATGAAATTAACCGATGATTTGTCCTGTTGTGCAGCCCATAAATTGTCCGGTTTATAAATTATCTCAAAGGAGGTGGTGAAGGAAATGTACAGAGATGCTACAGGAGATTTGGAAGCGGCGATTTGAAGAGATGTATTTGGGGTGGCAGGAAGGGCGATTAAACGGGAAGAAGAGGCAAGGATATTGGGGTATGACGTCGGACAATTCAGCGCCGGTTATGTCGATATGAGGAGAATGGATTGGAAGGACTGGGCGATAAACGTCTTACGCAGACATCACACCATCGAACACCTGCCGTGAGGTAATGTGTCCTGAAGAGTATTTGGATTGACAGTGGTCAATTTCCCCGGATTACCCTCGGATTTAAACAGCTTCCATCTCACCGCTCATCATCCATTTAATATGAGTGGGCAGTAACCGCACGAGGTCATAGCGCGCCTTAATCGTTTCCCTGGCATTGATTCTTATGTTCTCCATCAAATCCTGCTTGTTCAGGCATTCCTCAATCCGATCGGCTATTTCGTTTGTGTCGAAAAAATTGACCAGCAGGCCGTTTTTTCGGTCTTCAATCACTTCCGTGACCGGCTGCGTTTTCGACGCCACAAGCAGACAACCGGTCGACATGGCCTCAAGCATTGACCAGGATAATACAAAGGGACGCGTCAAATAGACATGAACAGAAGATACACGAAGTACCTTCCTATACTGATCGTATGGCAGTCTTCCTGTAAAATGCAATCTCGACAGATCGAAATCGAACTTTTCAAGCATGACCTCTTTGAAGGTTCTACCGTCGGCAAGGCGCTTCCCGTATGCAACGCGGTCCTCACCAACGACGATCACATGGCAATACCTTCTGCGCTTTAAAATCATGGATACCGCCTCCATGAATTGCGGAAAGCCACGATACGGTTCCAAGCCACGGCTGACATAGGTTACTATTTCTTTAGCCTCTGACAAATCCAGGTCGATTTTCGGCAGCACAAGAGGTTCACCTTTTTTCGGAGAAAAAAAAGCCGTGTCGATACCATCATGCAGGACTTTAATTTTGTGCTGATATTCATCGGGAAATTGAGACTTTTGCCAATGCGTCGGCGAAAGACCTGCATCGCATGAATACAGGTCAGACAGGATCGGCGCATTCCTCATTCGAATTCGCGGCCCGTCATCAGCCGTGACCGGTTCATCAGGATCGAAACCGACATCCGATCCGGATGAACGGTAAAACCATTCAAAATAACATAAAAGTTTTGATTTCGGAAAAACGTCCTTGGTAAACAAAGGCGCTCCCCATCCAGAATGTCCATAAACAACATCCGGGTAAAATCCTGATGCCTTGAGCTTATCCAATTCACGATATACGGCCTGCCCCTGCAGTACCGCGTCTTCCAGATTTTTTATATAATGATGTGTCTCCCTGTGGGGTTTCCTCGCCTGTGTGTAAATTACTTTGTACACGCCCGGTATCTGTCCTTCTTGCCTGGTCGTAGCAAAAATGATACGATTTGTTTTGTCGCGGGACAAAAATGTGGCCAGATGCCGGAACTGAGCGGGAAAGTTGGGATGCAAAAACAGGATTTTCATTTTCTACTGAATGTTAGGTTTCCCTTGGGCCGCTTTCGGCACGGATATGTCCAATTCGCCATGCATCTCTTCATAACGTTTGAGCAAACTACTCAGCGTTACGGCAAAACGTTTAGCCGTCTTGAGCGATACGGCAATCTTAGATTCAATTCGCACAACGTTTGGATCGACAGAATGATTTCCAAACAAAAAAACAACTTCTTCTGCACCGAAACCAATATTAAAGACATTGGCGTATTGTGTTTTAATACTATCTTCCACAAAACGAATCTGTCGCTTCAAAGCCTCCTTGCCGGCGTCTTCAATACGGCTGTCACCATCAAGATCATTCTTCGCCATCATGAGTCCCTCCTTTAATATTTTATCTGACTTTCAATCCTTCATCCAAATAACGGATAATGGGAAAAAGGAAAAATTCGATCACCCGGCGCTTACCCACATTGACTTCTGCAGTTACAGACATACCGGGCTTAACCTTATACACATCACCATTTTTCGTTTGCAGCGTTTCCGAAAGCAGTTTCACCCGTATCGGATAGCCACCTGTTTCCTGTTCCTGGGTCGCGGCGTTATTCCTTTCCTGTTCTTCAACCACATAAGGGTTGATGACTTCCACCGCACCGGCAATCGTGCCATATTTCTGAAAATCGTACGTATCCACCTTGACAACACAACGATGACCTTCGCGGAGATAACCGATATCTTTATTCATAATAACCGCATGAACCTCCAGCGGTGTATCCTCAGGAACAATTCCCGCCACCGGCTGGGCGGTTGTCACCACACCTCCTATCGTTTTGACGGGAAGAAGATGAACATACCCTGTCACCGGCGCAACAATAAAGCGCTTCTCCTGTTTGAATCTCAAAGAGCTGACTTCCGCCTGCAATGAATTTTTTCCTTGAACATTTGCGGAATACTCGGCAAGCAGCCTCTCCCGGAGTTGTTCTATCTGGCCTGATTTTGACTTACGTTCTCGTTCAAGGTTCATTCGTTCCCTTACTTTATCCAGGTACCTATTTTCAGCCAACGCGCCAATATCCACCAACGCTTCCTGCCTTTTTTCATCCTCTAACGTCATGGTCAATATCCTGTCCAGACTGGCAATCTCTTCTTCCAACGCATTTAAAGCATTTCTTTGCGCGCGGAAATAGGCCTGCTGTGCCCGTATCACTTCAGACGATTGTCCCTCGTTTACGGGATTGAAACTTCTTTCGGCAAGGACTGCATTGATTCTGTCCAGCGAAAGCTGGGAATACTTCAGGTTTTGTTCTTTGCCCGCAAGATCAGCCGTATCGACGGAGGGGTCGATCTCCAGCAGCACGGCCCCCTCCTGCACATAATCGCCTTCCTTGACGTGTATGCGGGTAACCACGCCTGTTTCCAGCGGTTGAACTATCTTGACGTCGCCTCTGGGAACAATTTTGCCTCGCGCCGTCACGACGACATCGATTTTTAGAAAAATGAGACCAAGGACTGTGGTTACCATCAGGGCAATAATGGTCCATAAAAATAACATTCCCAGCGGATTGGTCGGTCTGTCCTCGATTTCCGTGATAATGGGTTTAAAATCGTGATGATCTGACATGCTCATCTCAGACGATTCTCCTCCTGTTGATTATAAAGATAAGCATATAAACCGTTTTGCTGCATCAGACTCGGGTGATTGCCCGTTTCGACGATTTTGCCTTTATCGATCACGATGATCAGATCACAATCCCGCATAATGGAAAGACGATGGGCGATAAATATAACCGTCCTTCCCTTACGGATTAAACCTAGATTCTGCTGAATTACCCTTTCTGATTCATAGTCCAGCGCGCTGGTGGCTTCGTCGAAAATCAGAATATTGGGATTCATGATCAAGGCTCGCGCTATAGCAATACGCTGTTTCTGACCTCCGGACAGCGATGAGCCCCGCTCTTCGACATATGTGTCATATCCCTGGGGCATCTCCGAGATGAAATCATGAGCGCCGGCGATACGAGCCGCCCCGATGATCCGCTCCATGCTCGCATCGGGCGCGGCCATCGCTATATTCTCTCTGATCGTTCCGCTGAAGAGAAAACATTCCTGCAGGACAATCCCCGTGCGGTACCGCAGAAAAAGCGGATCCATGTGGCGGATATCCACACCGTCAATCAACATCGCGCCTTCCACCGGAAGATAAAGACGTTGAATCAGTTTCGCAATCGTGCTCTTTCCCGACCCGCTGCGCCCCACAATCCCGACCATCATGCCGGCATTGATTTTAAAACTCACGCCGTCGAGTACGAGCGGTCCCTCCGGCAAATAACGGAAGGAGATATCCTTGGCCAGAATGTCACCCTGCAGGTTCTGTACTGTGATGGCACCGCCCACCACTTCCGGAGGCGTGTTGATAATATCGCCGATTCGCTCCAGAGAAAGCTTGGCCTGCTGGAAATCCTGCCACATATGCACCAGTCTCAAAATCGGGCCGCTCAGCTGTGAAGCAAACATCTGAAAAGCGATCAACTGGCCGACCGTCATGCTCTTGTCAAAGACGAGACTCACGCCGAAATAAATCACCGCCAGCGTCATGATTTTTTGCAGCGCCTGCGAAGAAGTCACCGCCACATTGCCAAGATTGGACAAGCGAAATGCCGACATGATGTAATCGCCCAGACTTTTCTCCCAGTCTTTAACCATTTTCCCCTCGATTGCCAGGGATTTGACCGTCTGAATTCCCGTGATGGACTCCACTAAAAAAGACTGATTGGCCGCCCCCTTCTGAAACTTTTCCTCCAAACGTCTTTTAATCATCGGCGTGGCTATGAAGGAAATAAGGGCAATCGCCAGGACAAAGGCCAGCACAATCAGCGTCAGATAGAGACTATAGAGAGTCATGATCGCGATAAAGACCACTGAAAACACCGTGTCGAGCAATACCGTAAGAGATATGTTCGTCATGAACTGTCGGAGGTTTTCCAGTTCGCGCACTCGGGCGATGATGTTGCCCACTTTACGGACTTCAAAGTACCGGAAAGGAAGTGAAAGCAGATGCCGGTACACTTTTGCCCCGAGGCTTGCATCCACCTTGTTGGCCGTGTGATAGAGTAAATAGTTACGCATCAGATTCATGATCGTATCGAAAAGCAGAATAGCCATGAACGCGCCGGCAACCACCTGAAGCGTGGTCAGCGCATGATGCGCCAGAACCTTGTCGATAATCACCTGAATGAACAGCGGAGTGACCAGCCCGAAAAGTTGAATAAAGAAAGAGGCCGTGATAATGGCTGAAAATACCGGCCGATGCTTGAAAAACTCCTTGAACAGCCATTTCATGTTCAGGAAAAATTCAGTTTTCGTGAACCGTGGATACAGGGCGATCGCCTTGCCGTTCCACAACTGCATGAACTCTTCAGGTATGAGTTCTTTCGGCTTTTTTTCTCTGCAGTCGAAAATAAAAACCTTGTCATCCTTTGTCCCGATCAGAATGTGAAATGCATCATCCTTTGAAAGAAAGATCAGAGGTGTCGGATATTTCAGGAGCTCGTCAACAGCTTCGAGCTTCTTTAATCGCGAACGGATGCCATGATCCCGCAAAATACGCAGAACTTCTGCATGGCTCAGCTCACTTTCAATGAAATAACGGCGTTTGACCGCCGCCATATCGATGCTGACCGCGTGAATTTTTGAAACAACCTCAATAGCTACAAGTCCGGTTTCCATCATACTCTCTCAAAAATGAATGATAATCGCGTTCCAGTTCCATTTTTCTTTCAAAGACGGCCAGTGAGTGTTCAGTGGCTTTGAGGTCGCTCTCCACGCTCAGGGTGTCTTTTTCCAGTTCAAGCATATCCAGAACGCTTCGGTCGCCCAGCAAGCGTGCTGTCTTGCCAAGCGCCGTCAATTGATCATACTGCTTGCGAAGTTTTTTCAAATGATCATAAGACCGCATCAGATGGCGGTACCCGTCCTGAAGAGTTCTGATTTCCTTATTCCTTTCTTCATATACCGCGCGGACGCTCTCTTCCTGCCGGCGGACTTCAGAGCGGTTTTTTCTCCATTCCCAGTACCTGGCCCCCCCGTCAAACAACGGAACACTGATGAGAATGCCCGCACTGTAGGACGACGGGCGAGTATCCCGCAGTGATGCGTCCAGGTGATTGGGAGAGTTGCCGAACAGGTCATAACGGCCATAAACCGATATATCCGGCAGCAGATTATTTCGAACCGCCGTGGTTTTGGCGCGCGCAGCTTTTACTTCGTTTAACATCGCCCTGTACTCGGGCGCCTCGGTCACGGCCTTTTTTTCATCAACGCTATCTATGGCTCCGCGAAACGCAATCGGCTCGATGATCATGTCTTCCGAATACTCCCCGCCCGTGTAGCCGGCCAGCCGATGCAACAAGTCGGTTATCTCTTTCCCGACGCGGACGATTTCCTTATCGGCGTTGCCGGCATCCGCCTCGGCCTTCAGAACATCTTCAAAAGAGAGATGTCCTAAGGTATGGGATTCTTTTTTGATTCTCAAAATATCATTAAGCAGACTTAAAATCCGTCGTGCGTAGTAGAGTTTGATATTCGCTTCAACCAGCGCCCCGTAAAGATCGGTAACTTCACGAATGACTTTCTTGACTTCGGCCCCGCATTGTTCAATACCGGCATTTTTAAGGTATTCGTAATATTCCACCTCATAGTATTTTTTATACCAATGGGAAAAATAATACTGACCAATTACACTGACTGAAGACCGCCAGGCAGTTTGACTTCCGCCGACCACTTCATTGCCGATGGTGTCGATTCCTGAAATGCTGCGCGAATCGAGATTTTCGTATCTCTCCGCCCGCCCGCTCAAAGTGATGGACGGCAGAAGCCCCGCAAAACCAGCTTTATATTGCGCCTCGGCAATACGAATATCTTCCGTCCTCATCTGCAGATTCGGGGAATGACGCAGCGCAGCAATCAGCGCCCCTCTGTAATTCACCTCCTGGGCATAACCGGCGCCACTCAGGCCGGTAATCAATAGCAAGCCTCCGATAAAAACACCGAATACGGACAGCCCGGCGCTGCCCCTGAAAGCCGGCGCAAAAGACGGCGGCCCCCCAATCTTCATGATCATCACAGATTCTTTCCATAATCGGATACCCCGCAAAACAGATTTGCCTTTATTGACAAGACAAAACGTTTTGATGGTGCCAAGAAATTCCATTTTCTTTTCCTGCTCCGAACCGGATATGCCGCCTCAAGTATCATTGCTGTGTGCTGCGCCGGCGGAGACACCCCAAGAACGAATAATCATTGTAGGGAACGGTTTCAAACCGTTCCCTATGAAAACAATGCGTTCCAGTTAATGATCGGATTATCACTCCGGCCACTCAATATTTAAGCGAGTGTCACTTTAGTGTCCTCCGCTGGAGGCTGTGTCGCAATTATTTATGCGACGGGATACTTATCTGCTTTTTGACAGCAGAATATTGGAAAAATATTT
>MWDG01000093.1 GCA_002070455.1 Deltaproteobacteria bacterium ADurb.Bin151 | reverse complement strand
ATCTTGACAGCGCTCAACTCGACCCAGCGGAAACCACCATTTTTATTCAGAAGCCTGAAGGTATATTTGTACGGGATATCTTCCCCGCTTAGACGTCGGATATGATAATCCATGACCATTTCGCGGTCATCCGCATGAATGAAATCAACAAACGGCCTGGAAGAGAGTTCTTTGTCTGAATAACCGGTAACGCCTGCTATCATGGGATTGAAAAACACAGCTTTCCTGTCCTGGACAACAACGATAGCCTCACGAACATTTTCAAAAAGCGTTCGGTATTTTTCTTCGCTTTCATGAAGCGCCTCCAGAGCATGCTTGTTTTCCGTAATGTCGCGGCAAATCGCCAGAATATAGGGTTTCCCCCTGTCCAAAAAGGAAGTTAAACTGATTGACGCATCAAACCTTGTCCCGTCATAACGGCAGTGCCTCCATTCAAAATACTGAGGCTGACCCTTGAGCACGGCACGGTTATTTGCCAGGGCCTGTTCTTTTGAGGACTTTCCATCAGGCTGAATCTCGGGGGAGAAACGTGAAGGAGGCTGCCCGATGATCTGCTCCCGGGTGCAGCCGAACATATCCAGGGCTTTCGGATTACAGTCGATAAAGACGTCATTATCCAGCAGGAAGATGCTGTCCCCGGCTGATTCAAAAAGATGCCGGAATTTGTCTTCACTTACCCGCAGGGCATCCTCAGCCTTTTTGCGGTCGGTGATGTCATGGGCAATGGTCAAAAGGTAACGATCCTGATCAATTTCAACATAACGGGCTGAGAAAATCATGTTTCTGATTTCACCGTTCTTCCGGCGCATCAGGATCTCTTCGCCCAAGACCGATTTTGAATCTCTCAATGTGTTTACTATCTTTTCGCGGTCCGCGATATTAACCCATATGTGAAGATCCTTTGTGGAAAAGCCAATCAGCTCTTCCCGGGAGTAACCGGTCCAGTAGGTGAATGCCTCGTTTACATCAATGAATGTTCCCCTCGCTGCGTCGGTAATGGCGATAGGATCTAGATTCATATGAAAAAAGGAGGAGAATTTTTTCTCGGATTTGGAAAGACGCTCTTCTGCCTTTTTGCTTTCAGTGACGTCGGTGAAAAATCCTGCATTGCATTTTACACCATCTACGACAATAGAAGTCTCACTGATGTTGGCGTAAAAAATAGAACCGTTTTTGCGCAGGCAGGGGATATTGAGTGCCCAATTCTTCTTTACCCGTTTCATGGTATCGAATTCAGCAAGTACTTTTTTCAGGGACTCTTCAGGGTGAATGTCGTTTACCTGTAACTTCAACATTTCTTCTTCCAGGTATCCAAACATTCTGCAGACCGCGGGATTGGCGTATCTGAAACGCTTCGTTTTTAAGTCGGCGATGAGAATTCCCTCGGAAGCCGAGTTAAACAAGGTTTTAAATGCTGATTCCTGAAGGTCAGGTTCGGCGCTTTCTGGCTTTGCTCCCGATTTTTCCAGTTTCTGTATTTTCTTCTTTAGGGTTGATATTTCCGTGAGTAGTTCGGATTTTGTCTTGGAAGATTGCTTCATTTGCACGCCTCTGATTCCGTAAACCGTTGTGGATAGAAGACAAAAAGGACGATGTTTTCAGAGTACAAAATTGGGCTTAAATTACAGGATCATTATGGAAATGTCAAAAGGAAAGTACAAACGTGGCATGGACAGCTGGTCATGGTTTCTCGTCTGGTCATGAAATTAAAAACAAGGTGTATTCTTGCACGAAGCAGGGGAAAGTAACGACGGTTTACGACGTCACTTTCCCCTTTTGATCATTATTTTTCAGGCGACAGCAGTTGCTCCCGCCAGCAGGCCTACTGCGAAAACAATGATCCCTGCGCCTGCTCCTGCCGCCGTGGCCAGGATGGGAGCAAGTCCCAATAAAAGAAACCCGAATACCAATCTTGCTTCTCTTGCGTCCATGATTTTCTCCTTATGTTAAATTCTTTTGACGCTGACGGCCGATACGGCTATCCGCTCTTTCGACAGCGGATATTTCATCACAATTCCTACGGCTTCTACCTTGTCTCCGACGACCACTGGATTTGAAGGGGTCGTGAACATGATCACCCGTATTTCTCCCGTCTCGTCTTTAATGTGAAAGTGCGGTCTGTTCAGCCATTTGAAGCTGATCTTTTGTACCGCACCGGATATACGCACAGCATTGCCAATCATCGCCGGTGTTACTTTTCCCGGTTTGCAGGGGCGTGCCTTTTTATAGGACTGCTCGTTCGCCTCGGCAAGACTCTTGCGGCTCATCCATGCGAGAGTCATGGGAATCACCAGCAGCATAATCAAGCCGGGGATGGCAAACCACAAAAAACGTTCGTTGCCTGTGGCATGATAATGCAGGGCCACTGCAACAGCGCAGATGGCAAAAGTCACCCAGGCGAATACGGACATTTGTTACCCCTAGTCCTTCGGAAGGTCGTTTCTGAACATCAGAAAGTAAGCAATCCCGATGAAAAGGAAACCGCCGAAAATATTCCCGACTGTGGCGGGAATAAGATTCCAGATCCAGATGTCAGCCCACGAAATACCTCCGTTGCTGATCAAAAGGGCATTCGCGCTTTTCTCGATTACTGCAGGGTACCAGTCCGTCAGGAACTTTCCTGCTGGAAGAAAATACATGTTGGCTACGCAGTGTTCAAAACCGGTCGCGACGAAAGCCATAATCGGGAACCAGATACCGAAAAACTTGCCGATGACGTCGTCTGCCGTGATGGCAAGCAAAATAGCGATATTGACCAGAAAGTTACAGCCGATGGCCTTGATGAAGCAGGACCAGAGGCCCGCGGTTCCGACTGCTTTGTAGGTCAGAATCTTGCCAACGGAAATATTGATGGCGGTCATGCCGAACGCGTTTACAACCATTCCTCCTGCCGTTCCGTCAACAAAAGGACCAATCACCATGACATACGCATAAGCCAGTGAACCGACCAAGTTGCCGATATAAACCCATACCCAGTTTCTGAATACAGCGCCCCAGGTGACCTTTTTCATCATGGCGGCCATGGGGACGATCATGCAGTCTCCGGTAAAAAGTTCCATACCGGTCAAAACGATGGCAATCAGGCCGACGGGGAATACGGCGCCACCGATCATTTTTGCAACGCCGGCTCCAAGGATCGGTGCCGCGCCGGTAGAGCACACGGTGCACAGTGCCGCTCCGATGGCAATGTATGCGCCTGCCATGAATCCTCGAAGCAGCAGGTTGAATAACGAAAGTTTAGCCTTGCCGACTCCCGCAGTACCCACGAGAGCGACCATTTTTGCCGGGGGGTTAAAAGCCATAAATCAATTCCTCCTAAATTCGTAATTTTAATGTAAAAGGCCATGTCCCTGCGGAGTGCCTTTTTACTTTCAATTAGAAACATGATTGCATAAATACACTCCGGCGAGTTGTCTCATTTTCATCACCTTGAGATCATAGCCGGACTTGTGCAGATGCAAAATGTTTAAGGATTCTTGTCCTGTCAGCTGGCGAATGCTTCCGCGACTTTTTTCTTCCAGATGCAAAGCAGTTTTGTTCCGTGGGGCTGGCACTGAATCAATTCCCATTCACTTTCACCTTCTTTGTCGAGAATTCCCTTGAAATGATCTTCGCTTCCGGGAATACCGTCAATGACGCAGGTTCCTGAAGCATCGCAGGAAATGGCTTCGGGGGGGATCAGACGGTCCAGATCGATGATGCTTGTCTTATATTTCCATCTTGCCATTTGGTTGTTCCTCCTTAAAGATATTATCTCGAAATAGATACTATACAGGCTTGTCAGTGTCAATGATTTTATGACTGGTAGTCTATGGTGAAGTGAATGTATCAGAACCAAATAGTTGATTATGCAAAGAAACCCCCTCTTCGAAGGCAATGACGAAAAGGGGGTTTCTTAAATTTGATATGCTGCGACCGTTATGCTTTCTTACCCTTAGGTGCTTTGTAAACAAGCGCGATTGCGAAACCGGCAATCAGCAGGCCGGCAGCAATGTAGAGTGCCTGGGGCTTGAAGGCTTCAAACACGAACGGGCCGATAATACCGGCAACACTCCATGCGGTCAGCATGAAGCCATATACCTTACCGATATAGGCCGGACCAAATGCGTCAGCAGCAAACGCGGGCATAGTGGCAAATCCGCCGCCGTAGCAGGCCAGGAGATAGCAGGATACGACGATGAAGAGATAGTAGTTGGAAACATAGCCCATGGCGACCAGTAAATAAACAACGGCCTGAGTGGCAAACATGATCAGGAACACCATGCGGCGGCCGATGTTATCGGAAATCTTTGCCCAGAAGAGTCTGCCTAAACCATTGAAGATTGCGGCGACGGCCACGACGGTTCCACCGGCGGCCGCGACAACTGCAACCTGTTCCGGAGTCAGATCACCGATCAATCCCATCGTTTTCTTATATATATCCTGGGCCAGCGGAGAATGCTGGGAAATCAAACCGAGGCCTGCGGATACGTTCAAACACAGCATGGCCCACAGCATCCACCACTGGGGTCTTTTTACGGCTTCGCCGAACGTAAAAGAGTCAGCCGCAGATACAGAGGTTGTAGCAGGGGTAAAACCTTTGGGGAGCCAGCCTGCGGGAGGGTTCTTGAAAAGCTGGGCAGCGCCTGTAACCAGAATCAGAAAGATGACACCCCAGATATACCAGGTCATGGCAACACCGGACGAGAGCACTTTGCCAGCTGCATCCACTTCCTTGAATGAATTAATCATGGCCGGTGCGATTTTGCCCATGAAGAACGCACCCGCTCCGAAACCCATTACAGCAAGACCCGTGACCAAACCGCGTTTATCCGGGAACCAGCGGATTAGAGTGGCAATCGGGGTGACATAACCGAAACCGTTTCCCAATGCGGCGATCACACCAAAACCCAGATAAAGAAGCATGATGTTTCCCACCTGATCGGCGTAGCCGGCAACCAGGGTGCCGATGCCAAAGAGAACGCCGCCGATCGTGGCGACAAAGCGGGGACCTTTCTTATCGACCAGTGTTCCGCCGAAAGCGGCGGCGCATCCGATAATCCCCATTAGGAGCATAAAGGTTAACTGAACGGACTTGCCGTCCCAGCCGTGCATGTTCATTAAAGGATTCTTAAAAACGGACCATGCGTAAACAGTGCCGAGGCACAATTGAATGACAACGGCGGCAATGGCGATCAACCATCGCTTACTCTCCAAATTTTCATTAGCCATACTTCGATTCCCTCCTTGCCTTTGATAAAAGGCAAAATGTATTTTTGGTGAAACTTTAAGCAAACATCGGCTTGTTAATTCAATTAGTCTTTTTATTGTGTCGAAAAAGCAATAAATGACGTTCGCCTTATATATAAAGAATTCATTCTTGACAAGGACATATTCGTTTTTTTGAAAAGTTTTTTGCATTAAATTCCAGAGGCATGTTCCCCTTAATCGCCAGGGAAAAATATTGTTATACGGCGGATTATTCGGTTCCATAAACTGGGCGTCCATTACATAAAACGTTATTTGGCGGGAACTCATGTTGTCAAAACACAAAAACGTATTATATTAGTTTTCATTAAAGAATAAGGAGCGTTGTATGGCAGCAGCCCCCAAGAATGACTTATATCGGCATCATGTTGAAAAGATAAGCAAATTATCATTTGCGGTAGGGGTGTACCGGCCGCCCAGCGAAGGAGGCAGTGCCTCGCTTTTATTAAGGGTGACCGAAAACTGTCCCTGGAATAAATGCACGTTTTGCGAAATGTATAAAGGACACAAGTTTGTCTATCGTCCTGTAGAAGACATTAAAGCGGATATCGATACGGTCAGAGCCATGGTGGATGAGATCCGGGAAGTCTCAATGAAAATCGGCCAGGAAGGACGGCTGAATCGGAATGTTTACCGTGCTCTTTTGAGCGTCGATCCGTTTCTGAGCGAGAATTATTGTTTCTCCAATGTGTTCAGCTGGCTTTATTACGGCGGAAAAACGGTATTCCTTCAGGATGCCAACAGTATGATTATGAGGACGGACGAATTCATCGAGGTCCTGCGGCATCTGCGCAAAACACTGCCGGGGGTAACCAGGGTAACTTCGTACACCCGTTCCAAGACCCTGTCACAGCGAAAACCGGAAGAATTGAAGGCTATCCGGGAAGCAGGCCTTGACCGTATTCACGTCGGGCTGGAGACGGGTGATGATGAAATTTTGAAAATTATACGCAAAGGAGTGACCAGCGCCGAGCAGATTGATGGCGGGAAAAAGGCCATGGCCGCCGGTTTTCAGCTTTCCGAGTACTGGATGCCGGACCTGGGCGGCAGGGAGCGCTGGCGTCAGCATGCGGAAAATACAGCACGTGTTTTAAATGAAATCAATCCCCATTATATCCGTTCGCGTCCCCTGGTGCCAAGACAGGGCACGGAGATTTTCGAAGATTACCGGCAGGGAAGATTTCACATTTCGTCGCCTCACGAAAGGCTCGAAGAATTAAAATTGATGATTGAAATGCTCAATGTAACAGGAAGGGTTTGTTTTGACCACAATATGAATGCCTGGACCGGTCGAAACGGTGGGACGCTTTTTCACATGGATTACGAAGGCTACAAGTTTCCCGAGGAAAAACCGCGCGTTCTAGAACTGATTCATGAGGGTCTGATGGTCGATGAATCCAGGCATATCGATATTAAAGAGCTTGTTGCGATGGGGTCTCTCTAGTCGAGCGCGTCATACATCAATTCACAAAGATTATGATGATTTCGCCGAAACATCGGGCGTCTTGCAACCGTTTTTCAAATTCTGAGGCGTGAAAAAAAAAGAGGTTTGCCTGTTTGGGCAAACCTCTTTTGCAATTGTTTTTCTCAGCGGCTTCGTTAGACGGACGCGTCGCAACGCAGACAGCGGCAGGCTTCTTTTATGGCATCTTCGCGGCTGAAGCCCAGTTCCACTTCCGCAAAATTTGTCTTGCGGGTATCGTGATGCATTTCCGGCATCGGCATCTGCGGTGCTTCGATCGATTCTTCATCAATTACCAGCGGCACATCGATTTTTTCCCGGGCCGGTTTTTCGTAAGCAGGTTCGCCATTGGCAGTGCGAATGGCCATATCGATGTCGTCGGCCGCCTGGTGTCCCGCGCCGATGGCCGCAATAACCGTGTCGGGACCGGTTTCGGCGTCACCGCCCGCGAAATAGCGGGGATTGGTGGTCCGGGACTTATAGCCCTTGCCGACTGTGTAGCAGTCCCACTTGTTGATTTCAACGCCGGTCTTTTGATCGACAAAGCTCATGTCCGGAACCTGTCCGATAGCGGCAACAATCGCATCCACGTTCAGCGTGAACTCGGAACCTTCGACGGGAACAGGTTTCTTTCGTCCGCTTGAATCAAAATCACCCAGGGTCATGCGCTGACAGGTAATGGAGCTGACCTTGCCTTTTTTCCCGTCAATTTTCAGCGGTGCGATCAGGTATTCAATCTTGATGCCTTCCTCTTCCGCTGCCTTGATTTCTTCTTCCGCCGCCGGCATATCCTGCCTCAGTCGGCGATAGAGAATCGTGACTTCAGAACCGAGACGCAGGGCGACGCGTGCCGCGTCAATCGCGGAATTTCCACCGCCGATCACGGCCACTTTCTTGCCCAGGGTTTTTTCTCCTTTGATCCACTTTTCTTCATTGTCGTTGAAGTCCCTCAGAAATTCGACGCCGCCGAAAACATTGCCCAGTTCTTCGCCGGGCACCCGCATTTTCTGGCTCTTGTGCGCGCCGGTGGCCAGGTAGAAATAATCAAAGTCTTTTTCCATCTGTTTAAAGGAAATGTCTCGGCCCACGCGGGTGTTGAGGCGGATTTCGACTCCCAGGGAAGTGATGTCGTCAATTTCGGCCTGTAAAATATTGCGGGGCAGACGGTAAGCGGGAATACCCCAGCGGAGCATGCCGCCTGCATATTTGAGTTCCTCAAAGACCGTTACCTTGTAGCCTCGCAAAGCCAGGTCGCGCGCAGCAGTGAGGCCGGCAGGGCCACCGCCGATCACGGCAATTTTTTCTTTGCGTGTTACCGGCACGGCTTCTGTTTTGGGACGGGGCGCGTTGTCGGTGATGAATCGTTTCAGGAACTTGATGGCCAGCGGTTCATCCATGTTGCCGCGGCGGCACTTGGACTGGCATTTGTG
>MWDG01000092.1 GCA_002070455.1 Deltaproteobacteria bacterium ADurb.Bin151 | reverse complement strand
GCAGTGCGGCATGCTGGTTTCCGCGGTTTACTGGTCGATCGTCATTTTTACTTTTCCCGTCTCCATCCTCGTGGACCGCTGGAGCCGCAAGAAGAGCATCGGTTTGATAGCGATCATATGGAGTCTGGCCACGGCGGCCTGCGCCATGACCCGGAACTTCTCGCAGCTTCGGGCAGCCAGAATGCTGATCGGCATCGGGGAGGCGGGCTATGCTCCAGGGGGAACTGCCATGATTGCTGGTCTTTATCCGGAGGAAAAGAGATCCCGCATGATGGGAATCTGGAACATGTCGATCCCCCTGGGAAGCGCCGTGGGAATTGCTCTGGGCGGAATCATCGCCACCCACTGGGGATGGCGCCATGCCTTCGGACTGGTGGCGCTTCCGGGACTGATCGTTGCGATTCTCTTTTTCTTCGTCAAAGATTATAAAACCGTTGAATTGACGAAAACGGTCAAGGAAACCTCCGCCAAGGTCAAAATGAAAACCGGCGAAATCGCGCGTGAATTTCTCCACACGCCCTCGCTGATTTTGACCTACTTCGGATTTGCCGCCATGGTCTTTGTGACCTCGTCGCTGATGACATGGCTTCCCAGTTATCTGAACCGCGTCTACAACATCCCCGTAGATCAGGCAGGAATGAAGGTTGGCATCATCATGATGATGGCCATCGTGGGCGCTCCCCTGGGAGGCTTTTTGGCCGACATGTGGACGAAAAAGCGCGAAAACGCTCGCCTTCTGCTGTCCGCCCTCTCCGCCATCCTGTCCGCTGTCATCTTCTACATGGCCTTTGTATTGTTCACCGGCTCCACCCAGTATATTCTTCTTTTGGCCGGCGGACTGACTGTGATGACCTTCGTGCCGGCCGCCGCAGCGGTCACCCAGGACGTGGTCCATCCGGGACTTCGCGCGGTTTCATACGCCTTTTGCGTCATCGTGCAGAACCTCCTGGGAGCATCCGTAGGGCCGGTCTTCATCGGTGCCATGTCCGACAAATACGGAATCGCTACGGCGGTAGCGATGCTGCCGTTGTTTCTTGTGGCGGCATCGGGCCTTTTCTTTATTGGCTCCTTCTTCTATAAAAGGGATTTGGCCAAGGTGGAAAGAATTACCCTGGAACATGAAGACTAGCAGCGGCATTCCGGAACCGGGAGGAAAATCATGAAAGCTGTTGTATTTCGAAAGGCACAGGGACTGGTTTATGAAGACGTGCCTGATTATAAAGTTGCTGAAGACGAAGTGCTGGTCAAGGTGGCCAATACGGGTTTTTGCGGTTCCGATCATTCCCTGGTGACCGGCGGGCTTCTGCCCGAGGGCTATATCATCGGTCATGAAATCAGTGGAGTGGTTGTAGAAAAAGGCGAACGGGAGGCCCCGCCGTGGGCACAAAAGTTTGCATCAGACCGACATACTGCGGGAAATGTGCAAGCTGCCTCTCCGGTAAAGAACACCTCTGTCGTGTGCACAGGCGGACCACGGGGATTGGCGATTTACCGGGTGGGTTTGCCGAGTACGTTAAGGTCTATCCGCAGATGCTGATCCCCATTCCGGAGGGGGTCGATTCCCGTAACGCCGCACTCGCAGAAACATTTGCCGCAGCGCTGCATGCGATTCATTGCACAAGCGGTGCAAAAGGCTCTGTTCTGGTTATGGGAGGCGGCCCCATCGGCCTTTGCGCGGTTCGCATTCTCAAAATCCTGGGTTATGGCCCGATCGTGCTGTTCGAACCGATAAAGGCAAAGCGGGATATCGCCCTCCTTTATGGGGCCGACCATGTCTTCAACCCCCTCGAAAAAGATACAGACGCACAGGCCGCAACAATTGCTCCCGGCGGATTTCAGAAAATCTTTGAATGCTCCGGCATCAAATCCAATATTGACCGTGCAATCAATCTTTCAATGGACAACGGGGAAATCTGCATCGTGAGCATGATCTTTTCGCCGCTCACCATTTCCGCGCCGTTCTTCATGAATCTCAAGGAAATCCGTCTAACAACGTCCATCTCCAATTCGCACCAGGAAAACATCCAGTGTCTGCAGTGGATGGCCGAAGGGAAGATCGATGCGCGGCCGATGATCTCCGATATAGAACCCTTGGAGCGCCTGCCTGCCGTATACAAAGATAGAATCGACACCGGCCTGGCCATCAAAGCGTTGTTTGTGATCGGCGAAGAATTCTGAGAATAACGGTGGAATATGCCTGTGCTATACGAACTTATTTATGGTTTTGTCCATTGCCGCGGCAGGACGACTTATTCCGCGGGATATGTGAAGACACTGGCTGAAGCCGAGACATGGCTCAGGAAAAATCGGGAGACAACATCATGCGCTGTGAAAGTACCTCCCGAAGACCCTTTACGTTACTGCAAGGCCGCCTGGTGCCCCTTCAAGCGTCAGAAGCCATGGTTTGAAATTAGAGACATACGGAAACCGGAAGAATCGGAGTAAGGAACTTTTCCAATGATGTTAATGGCAGGCTGATCTTTCGATCGCGACAAGAAGAGCGATTCATTTTTTGATTTAATCAGCCTGGGATGGTAATAAGCGGCAAAACCGTCTATTGAAAAGTAGAAACTATTTAAAGGACTGTATGATGGGCGCCAAGGAACGACGGGAAAGAGAAAAAGAACAGAGAAAGAGTCATATCCTGGACGCGGCAAGAGAACTGCTTCTGGGAAAGGGAATGAACGCCACATCCATTAATCAGATTGCCAAACGTGCCGAATTAAGCGTTGGAGCTATCTATTTTTATTTCAAGGACAAAGAAGAACTCTTCGCGGCCCTTCAGCTGGAAGGGCTGGAGTTGCTCCATCATGCGGTTCGTCAGGCAGTCGCTAAAAAACCGACCCCGGAGAAAAAAATCCGCTCGATCGCGATGGCCTACCTGAGGTTCAGTGAGGATCACAAAAGTTACTTTGATATCATCACTTACTTTCTGACATCCCCCGAAACCATTTTCCCGCCGAACTTGAAAAAAGTCATTGACGAACACGGCAACGCCAGCATCTCCATGCTTGCCGCGGCCATCCGGGAAGGCATCGACAACGGCGATTTCAAACCGGTGGATCCCCGGAGGCAGGCGATCATTCTGTGGAGCGCGTTTAACGGAGTCATCCAGCTAAAAAAACTGGAGAAGACCATCCTGGGTAAAGATGAATACCGATCTCTATACGCGGAAACACTGGACAGATTTCTGGACGGACTGCGAAAACAGTCCCGACATTAAAAAGGCAGGGGCAGAAATACAGCCTGCTTGACCGCAAGTCCATCCAGTTATTCATTAACGGGCATGATCGATATGCGGGCATCCGCCACGCAGCAGCCCTGACCGGTTCCCATGGCCATAATCGGATTCAAGTCCATTTCCTGTATCTCGGGAATATCTTCTATCAGGGCTGAGATCCTCAGCAGCAGTTCCTTGATGGCGTGAATATCCGAAGGAGGAGCGCCTCTCCAGCCATCCAGGATTTTATGAGATCTAAAAGCATTGATCATGCTATCTGCATCAACATCCGTCAACGGATGAATTCTAAAAGTGACATCTTTAAAGAGTTCAGCGTAGACACCACCTAACCCGAACATGATTAACGGACCGAAGTTTTTGTCCTGGGTTACACCAACAATGAGTTCCACACCGCCTGCAAGCATTTTTTGGACCGTAACGCCTTTCATTTCATTTCCTCTGGATATTTGATCGAGGTTCTTACGGACCTGATTGTAGGCGTCGATTACAGCATCCGCTGATTTTAAATTCAGAATGACACCTCCCACATCGGTTTTGTGGGTTATCGTCGGAGAGTAGAGCTTCACCGCCACCGGATAACCGATGCGCTCTGCGGTCTGTGCGGCTTCTTGAGCCGTCAGGGCGATTCTGGAACCGGCAGAGCGGATACCGTAAATATCAAACAGGTTAGCAATCTCATCCGAGTCCAGCCATGTCTGAGCAGAACGGCTTCTTTCCAGGGCTGCTTTAATAATGGCTTCAGCGGCCTTTTTATTGATTTCATCGAATTTTGGTATTTTGCCTTTCGGTTGTCTTGTGTATTCATAGTATTCATACGCTTTGGCCAGGGAAAACGCGGTTGCCTCGGGAAAAGTGTATTCGGGGATATAACCTTCTTCCGGGGACCCGATCAGTTTGTATTTCGGGTCTGCACCCAGCAAAGAAAGCATGACAGGGATACCCTTCTTACGGAATTCAGGCGCAACCTGCCGGATAGCCTGAATCATGGGTTCCAACAGTTCCGGGATTGGCCGGATATAAATCACAATGAGGGCATCGATATCTTCTTCCAGTAATAGTTTCATCGTTCTTGCATATTGGTCAGGCATAACTCCTGCTGTCGTGTCGATCGGGTTCACATAGCTTGACTTGGATGGCAGGAACGACTTTAATTCGTTTCTTGTCTTTTCCGACAATACCGGAAACTGAAAACCTTTGGCAGAGAGCGCGTCAGCAGCCATAATGCCCGCGCCGCCTCCATTGGTCAGCACCGCTACTTTATTGCCTTTCGGAAGGGGTTGGTAATCCAGCAAAATGGCCGCATTAAAGAATTCCTCCAGGGTGTCGCACCGTAAAATGCCTGCTTGTCTGAAGAGTGCATCACTGGCGATGTCATCCGACATCATCGCTCCTGTATGCGATGCCGCGGCACGGGCCCCCACGGAAGAACGCCCGCTCTTTACGACAAGGATAGGTTTTTTTAGCGTGGTTTCACGGGCAATGCGTGCGAATCTGCGTGGTTCTTTAAAGGACTCAAGATAAAGCAGGATAACATTGGTATTCTTATCTTCCGCCCAGTATTGTAAAAGCTCATTGTCGGACACATCCGCACGGTTACCGATGCTGAAGAAACTGGAAAGTCCCATACCGATGTTTCTGCAGTAGAGCAGGAGAGCCCCACCCAGAGCTCCGCTTTGCGACCCCAACGCAATTTTGCCAAATCGCACGTTGCCACCGCCTGCAAATGATGCATTCATGATGACATCGGGATCGTTGTTGATAATGCCGAGACAGTTGGGGCCGATAATGCGCATGCCATAAGCCCGGGCGGCGCTGATCAGCTTTTTTTCTCTTTCGATACCCTCCCCGCCCATTTCCGAAAATCCGGCCGTTATCACCACCAGTGCCTTTACGCCCTTTCTCGCGCATTCTTCAACCAGCGGCTGCACCTTTTCGCTGGCAACAACCATTACCGCAAGATCGACATCGCCCGGCACATCCATAATGGAAGGATACGTTTTGATGTATGAAATATATTCTGCCCGGGGATTAATAGGGTAGATGACTCCCTTATAACCGTAACCAATCAGGTTTTTGATAAACTCATTGCCGATGCCGGGCTTATTAGATGCTCCCAGTACGGCTATGGACTTTGGTCTCATAAATCTTGTAATGGAAGCAACAGAGGATATTTTCTCGTGTTCTTCCTGCTTAATTTCTGCAGAAAGCGTTGGTACAAGACGGTAAGTAGCTCTCCATTTGTCGTTCTTCTCCGACTTGCCGACCAGCTCAAGGCCACTTCTCTGCATCGTTTTGATTACTTCTGTATTCTCGCGAAGAATCTCCACTTCGAAAAAATCAACACCGCGTTCCTTTGCCGCGTAAGCCAGCATCACAAACAGATGTGTCCCGATTCCCATTTTTTGATAGCAATCTTCAACGACAGCGAATGTTTCCGCTTTATTGGAATTGTCTATCCTATGATACCGCCCGACCCCGATGATCTTTTCATCCGCCCCCTCTCCACGGACAGCCACCATGGCAAAACGGTCACGGTAATCAACGGTTGCACTGCGACGGGCATCTTCAGGGGTAAAGGCAGTCATCCCGGAAAAACGGAGAAATTTGCTGCGATCGCTGAGACGATTAACAAAAGCAATCAGTTTTTCTTCATCATCAACCCTGATGGCTCTCAAATTGATCATTGAACCGTCCTTCAGGGCAATGGCCTGCGTGTACTTTTCGAGATTCATATTTTTTTTCATTTTCATTTTCCTGCCAATCAGTTGTAATTCTCCAAATATATATAAACCTTTCCAGCCTTTTCGGCAAGCATCAAGGAGCGGATACTTAATGATGATCCTTTACAGATCCGTCCTGTTTTTTTGTGAACAAATAAAATCCGCAAACATCTTTGGAAGCGGTGCACGTACGATCATTTTTCTCCCGGTCTGCGGGTGCAAAAAAACCAGCCTGGCGGCATGCAGCGCCGAACGCGGCAGGAGAAGACGCTTTTCCATTTCGGAAGTGTATCCATGCCTGATAAAGTCAAGAAAAGCGGTTTTGTCCCTGCCATAGAGTTTATCACCGACAATGGGATAACCCGCGGCTTCCAGGTGGGCGCGGATCTGATGCATCCGCCCTGTTTCGGGAAAACACCGGACAAGGGGAAACTCTCCCGCCCAAAGAACTTTTCGAAATCTCGTAAGGGCCGTTTCTGTGCCACCCGCTTTTGCCTTGCGTTTCTTGCCAACGGCGGATTCATTATCGGATCCTAAAGGCAAATCAACCATCATCTCCTCCCCGGGGAACAATCCATGTACCAGCGCCAGGTACTCTTTTGAACCCTTCGCCAGCGAGTCAGAAAGAGCGCCCGCGTATTTTCCATCAAAGGCCAGAAGGATCACGCCCGATGTTTCGCGATCAATACGGTGTGCCGGATAAACCTTGCGCCCGTAACGGTCTTCCAGTATGGCAACGAGTGTGTTGTTGAAATACCGTCCAGCGGGGTGCACCGGCAGATTGCCTGTTTTGTTGACGGCAATCAGGCATTCGTCTTCATAGAGAACAGAAATATTTATATCGACGTCCGGTTCAATGATACGGCTTCCATCCCAGGCCAGTGTTTCGCCGCCATTGATCGGTGTTACAGGATCGGTAACGATTAAACCGCCCAGCAAGATCTTGCCGCAAAAAATCTCATCCCTCCATTGATTCTGTGTCAGATAGGAAAATCTGCCGGCCAAATAGCACACTAGGGAACTCTTTGATGGCAGCGGCGGAATTCTGGATGTGATGATTCGTTTCCGGGTCATGGCTGGTGGAAGGGCTTTCTTTTTGCTTCGTTTTCGATCGTGAGTTGGGGTGTCAAACAATTATAATCGGCGAGAGCTTCATCGGAAGCTATTTTTTATTCTCCCTCCACAGCAGGAAAGCCAGCAGGGCCGGGATGATAACCCCGAAGACACTCAACCAGACCGGAACGTGAAATCCTGCCGCAATAACCTCGACCTGAAAAATAAGCATCAGCAGTTGTGCGAAAGATATGGCCAGCAGAAGGATGACGACAATGGTTGTTACAGGCTTCACAGGCATTACTCCTTTCTTTGAAAAGATCAGTCCAACGTGATACCAACACTTTCCAAACCGGGCAGCATCACATTATATCACTGCCAGGCCGTTCTGATTTTCACCTTCCGAAGATCCTTTACCAGCATGGGCGGCAGATCATCCTTTGTCTTTTGTTCAACGAGAATGCCTTTTTCCGCGATCCAGACTTTTCCCGCTTTTATATCACCAAAAATCACCATATTCTTACTGCTCATTCGACAGGAATAGCTGATTCTTTCCGTTCTGACACCATCGGTGGCACCCGACGCGCCAGAGATAGCATCACAGATTGTTCCGTCTTCCAGTTCAATCATCGATGCGGATGAAGAAGGGCACCTGGAAACATAAGGTTTCGGCAACGGTTCGGTAAGCTTAAGGACGAATCCTGTTGGTTTTTCAACATCGGGGCTGGAGCCACAGACAATAGTTGTTTTGTCCCGGGCGGTATAGCACGGGTCAAAGATCTCATTGCCTATCATGCATCGCCAGGCATCTGAACGTTGAATAATATTGGAATTGGTCCAGCAGGAACCTTCTCTTTTTTCTGAAGGAATTAATGGAATAAACCTGATGATCTTCGTTTTTGTAATTTTCTTTGATGAATCGGCGTAAGAAGAGACTGAAACACATAAGATGATCAGGATGACCATAAACAATGACAGACAAGCATTCCATGATTTCAAATACAATGTTGTTCTCCTTGTTTAGAATACCGACACATTGGATGATAATTATAGGTCAAACATCGACCAAGGTCAAAGAGAATAACAGGTTTGCTCTAATACTCACTTTGCAGAGTTCCCCGCGGCTTGCCGCGAGGGATGAATGCATGCCTTGCCGAGGGGGTTATAA
>MWDG01000091.1 GCA_002070455.1 Deltaproteobacteria bacterium ADurb.Bin151 | reverse complement strand
CCCTGGCCCGGTGCGGCAAAACCAAAGCCGTCCGCCCCGATCACAACGCCTGAATGCAGAATTACTCTTTTGCCGATGACGCAGTCATGATAGACGCTCACGTTTGCATAAAGAATGGTGTCTTCGCCGATGCTGGTTCCGCGCCCGATAAACACACCGGGATAAATGATTGCACCTTTTTCGATGGTGGCTCCGCGTCCGATAAAAACCCGGGGCATGACCGTTGCTTCAGGGGATACGCTGGCGCCCTCTTCGATAATGGCATCCGGATGGATGCCCGTCGGGCCGTGATCAACAGGGTAAAATACCGAAAGCAGTTTCGCGAAGGCCACATAAGGGTCGGCCACGACAATCAGGTTTTTCCCCGGTGCTGCAAGCCCCGGCGGAACAAGAATTGCCGCTGCTTGCGTCGTGTTGAGCATTTTGAAATATTTTTCGCCGGCGATAAAGGTAAGATCATTTTCACCTGCTTCGTCAATCGGCCGGATGTGAGCGATGATTTTTGTTTCATCGCCCACAACCGAACCACCGACCATGGCGGCTATTTCCTGAATGGTTTTGTTCATTTCATGAAGTGAAAGCGGTTTTTTTTAAAGCTTGTTGTATTCCGCCATAACTTTTTTCGTGATGTCGTGTGATTTGTCGTAAAAATAATGCACGGACATGGTGTCCATAATCACGGTAAATTTTTCCCTTTCAGCAATGCTGCTGACGATTTTTGATATGTCCGGAACCATTTTCGCGATACTGTCCTGCTTGTTCTTCTGCAGTTCCTGGTTGCTGGAATCGACCAAACGCTGGTATTCGCGCATTTTTTTCATATAGGCTTCCTGTTTGGCTTTTCGGGCGGGGGCCGCCATCACCGCGCTCTGTTTTTCCAGCTCGCTTTGCATCTTCTGGATTTCATTTTCCATTGCTTTAATACTGGCCTGTTTTCTATCGACAATCTTTTTAAATTCTGCCTCGGCTCTTTTGCCGGCATTTGAATTTAACAGGATGTCCTGCATGTTGACGAAACCAATCTTTTCTTCAGCGTAAGATGCGGTGGTCCACACAAAAAGAAGCAGAATCAGTCCCGAGATAATAAAAATATTTTTCTTCATTGAAAATTCCTCCCTGTAAGTTAGTCTATTTTTGAATGATGAAGTTTAATCTTCATTTTATTCTACATGAACATGCCGATTGTAAATTCCCAGCGACCCGAGGCGTCGTCGTTTAGCCCCTTTCGATCCAGAACGTAGCCGTATTCGAGGCGCAAAGGTCCTATAGGAGAATACCAGCGGATGCCGCCGCCGGCCGTCATTCTCAAGTCATCCAGATGGTAGCCGCCGTTCCAGGTGTTGCCTGCATCGTAAAATATAACGCCTTTCATGCCGGCATCTTTGATCAGAGGGAAAACAACCTCCAGAGAGAACGTCAGCATGGAGGTACCGCCGATTACATCACTGGTTCCGGCATTAATCGGACCCACATAGCGCAGGCCGCGAAGTGAATTGATGCCCCCCAGAACATATCTTTCGTAAATGGGAAGGCTGGTATCATTGTCATCATTGTTTTGCAAGTATCCAATGCGTCCTCTTGCCCCTAAAACGATATCCCAGAAGAGCGGATAATAACCGGCTGCATAACCGGAATATTTGGTAAAGTGCGTGTTGCCGCCAAAAGGGTTTCCCGCGTGCTGCACGGAAACGCTGGCCTTGATTCCCTTGGTGGGAAAAACCGTATCGTCTGTCGTGTCATAGCCCAGACCGACCGTGACCGAGCTCGTTGTTCTTTCTCCCTGCTGAGCCAGAATGTAATAAGAGGCCGTTAAATAATTAACGTCCTGAATATTGTCCATGCTGAATCGGTAGCCTATCGAGCCGCTGATTTTATTCCAGATCGGGTAAGCAAAAGTTAGACCGGCCCCTTTTGTATCCAGCGTGTAGGAGTCGTATTCCTTCTTGTACTTCCAGACATCCGCTTTGGTCCACAGCGGCAGATCAAAAAGCCAGGGTTCAATGAAAGACAGTTCATAGTTGTTGGTTTTGGAACCCAGGGAGGCTTTCAAGCTCAAGATTTGCCCGTAGCCCAGGAAATTCTGCTGGGAGACCTGAGCCATAACCACGGCTTGGTCAACGGCGCTGTATCCCGCGCCGATCATGAACATGCCTGTATTTTTTTCTTTTACCCGGATGTTGACGTCCATCTTGTTGTCCGGTGCTTTTTCCGTCTGGAAATCGACTTCTTCAAAATAACGAAGCGCGTTTAAGTTGTTGTAACTTTGTTTCAATTTGGTGGTCGAATACAAATCGCCTTCCACAATGGCCAGTTGCCGCCGGATTACCTTGTCGCGAGTAGTGGTGTTGCCTGAAATGCCGATGCGCGCAATGTGAACGGGCTCGCCCTTGGTCAGTTGGAAATCAATATCAACAAGCTGTTCGGCTTCGTGCGGGACAACTTTCGGAGTGACATCCGCGTGGGCATAGCCTTCGTCGTTGGCCGCCACCGTGATGGTTTCAATATCTCTCATGACCGCTTCGCGGTTATAGTTCTTTCCTTCCTGTGTTTTTAACAGAGCAAACAAACTTTCCCTGGATTTTCCAATCTCGTCCCCGGAAATTTGAACTTTACCGACGTTGAATCTTTTGCCTTCCTGAATGGTCATCTTAATGTAAATGCCTTTTGCATCGCGGGTGATGACGGGATCGCCGACCTGGGAGTTGATAAAGCCGTTGTTGAAATAAAAAGAAGATATTTTCTGAACATCCTGCTTGAGCTGATTGCCTTGCAGAATACCATCATCGGTAAAGAACCCCAGCAAAGTGCGCTTTTTTGTGCTCATCTGTTTGAGAAGATCTTTTTCGGTGAAAGCTTCATTTCCCTCAAACGTAATGGAACGGATATAGATCCGTTTGTTTTCCTGAATGTCCAGAATCAGCACATAATTCTTTTCGCCTTCCTTTTCGATGCGGTCGCTGATTTCGGCATTGTAGTAGCCTTTGGAATCGTAAAGAGCTTTAATTTTTTCAATGTCTTCTTTAATTTTCCCCTGGTTGAGGCTTTGCCGGGTTTTGACCGTCATGACGCCCAGGATGTCGTCGCGGTCCAGTTTCTTGTTGCCGATCAGCCGGATTTCCGATATCAGCCCGGATTCGATGACCGTGAAGGTCAGTACCTTGCCTTCCGCCTCCGATGTCACCTTTGCGCTGACGTCTTCAAATAACCCCATTTTATAAATGGTTTTGATGTCTGCGGATATATTATCTTCGCTGAGTGGACTTCCTGCCTTGCTGCGCAGCTGTTGCCGGATGGCCTCGGCACCGACTTTGTAATTGCCGGCAATATCGACCCGGGCAATGGTATCCAGAAAACCCGTATGGGCCAACAGCGAAGTTTTGATTTCCGCCGCCAGCGCTTCCTGCCCGGTGGATTCTTTGCCCTGGACAGATGCGGACGGAGAGACTTTTTCCTGCGCGATATTGATGATTTGCGCGTCGACACTGATGGTTTCACCGAATTGTGTGATGCTGCCGGTGACCACATAATCCGCTTTCAGGGCTTTTCCTGTAGAGATGGCCTTGCTTTTTGTAACAGCGACGCTGCTCCCCGTAAAATCCCCCGCCCTGAGGACTTCAATGGTTTTTTCTTTTTGAAATTCCTTCACCAGATGATTGTAAAAAGATTCCTGCAGGTTTCCGCTCTGGTCGCCCGCGTGCACGTCAAACGGCATAATGCATATTTTTTTGATGTTTTCCGCACGGGCTTGACCAAGAACGAAAAAAACGCATAGAATTGCAACCAACAATACCTGAAAAGTTTTTTTATTGAATATCATAAATCTCCCCATCACGCAGGCCGATTCTTTTGGACATCCTGTCTGCCAGCATTTTGTTGTGCGTGACAACAACTAAAGTTATTTTTTTTTCTCTGTTCAAATGAATCAGGATGTCTTCTATCTTTTTTCCTGTTTCCGTGTCAAGATTTCCTGTCGGCTCGTCGGCCAGCAGAATTTCAGGTTCCATCACCAGGGCACGGGCGATGGCGACACGCTGCTGTTCGCCTCCGGACAGCTCGCCGGGTTTGTGCTTCACGCGATGTTCCAGACCTACTTCCTGAAGCAATCGAAACGCTTTCTCCACTGCCTGATTTCTGCCAAGCCCGCTGATCAGCGCCGGCATCATCGCGTTTTCCAGGGCCGTAAATTCCGGCAGCAGATTATTAAACTGAAATACAAAGCCAATCGTTCTGTTCCGGAACGAAGCAATTTTTTTTTCACCCCACTCAAAAACATTGTTGCCGCCAATGAGCAGCGTCCCCGATGTTGGATGATCCAGCGTGCCGAGAATATGAATGAGCGTGCTTTTGCCCGCTCCGGATACCCCCAGGACAGCCAGGGAATCACCCTTCTTAACCTCAAGTTTTAAATTTCGCAAGACTTCAATTCTATTGCCGTCTTTTATAAAGGTTTTCGATAAATTGTCCAGTACAATCATATTGGTCCGCGCTTCATGGATTATTCGTATCTCAGGGCTTCAGCCGGATCCAGCCGTGATGCTCGAAAAGATGGATAAATAGTTGATATAAAACAAATAAGTATCGTTCCGATCACAATGGTTACCACATCTGCATAATTGACCTTGGAAGGAAGCTCGCTCAAATAGTATACGTCTCCCGGCAGTATTTTAAAATGAAAGATTTTTTCCACAAACAGGGAAATCTTTTGTAAATTCAAGGCAATGAAAAGGCCGGCGACGCATCCGAAAAAAGTGCCGACCACTCCGACAATCAGCCCCTGATAAATAAATATCTTCATGATGGTGGCGGACGTCGCTCCCATGGATTTTAAAATGGCAATGTCCTTGTTTTTTTCCATAACCACCATAATCAGGGCGCTGATGATGTTGAAGGCAGCCACCAGAACGATCAGGCTCAAGATGATAAACATCACACGTTTTTCCAGCCTGAGCGCTGAAAACAGGTTTTTGTTCATCTGCATCCAGTTTTGCGTGAAGAAGGGGAAGCCCAGCCTCTTTTGAATGCTTCGGGCGATTACATCGGCCTTGTAGATATCGTTGACGACGATATCGATTCCCGAGACGGTGTCTCCCATGTTCAGAAATTCCTGGCAGCTTTTCAGCGAAAGGAAAGCCAGCTTGGAGTCGTATTCATAAAACCCGGATTCGTAGATGCCTACCACGACGAATTTTTTCATGCGGGGCACCATGCCCATCGGAGTGGAAATGCCGCCGGCCGGGGAAATAATGGTGATGGTGTCATACAGAAACATTCCCATGTTTCTTGCCATTTCCTTGCCGATCACGATGCCGGCCAGGCCCTTGTCGGTTTCGGGCAGTTCTTTCAGCACGTCTTCCGGGATGGTATTGAGATGCTCCAGACTGCCTTCCCGGACTTTTCCCAGATGAATCACTTTAGACGAACTTTGCGTATCCAGGCCCCGGATAACAACGCCGGTAACACTGTTGTTGCCCCGGACCATGGCTTCCGTATAAATAAAGGGTGTGGAAGCGATGACGCCTGGGGTTTTATCGATTTCTTCCCGGAGGGCATGATAATTTTTCAGGGGCGCGTTCATACCGGATGTGACCTCAATATGAGATTTGATCCCTAAAATCTTGGTGCGCAGATCTTCTTCAAAGCCGTTCATGACGGCCAGTACGATAATCAAAGCGGCAACGCCGAGGAATATCCCGAAAATCGATATAAAGGTGATGATCGAAACAAAAACCTGCTTGCGTTTCGCTCTCATGTACCTTCTGCTGATGAAAAACTCGTAGGGCATTAAAAAATATCCTGTCGGATCAATACGGTTTTTTTACCGCTTAATCAATTCCTTCGCGTGTCTCATTCCTGTCTGGTTCTCAAAAGCGGAAACAGGATGACGTCCCGAATGGATGCTGAATCGGTAAAGAGCATGATCAGCCTGTCAATGCCGATGCCTTCCCCGGCCGTCGGCGGCATACCGTACTCCAGTGCGCGTACATAATCTTCATCCATTTCGTGTGCTTCGTCATCACCGGCTTCCCGTTCCCTGAGCTGCTGGATGAAACGTTCACGCTGGTCGGCGGGATCGTTCAACTCGGAAAAGGCGTTGGCGATTTCCCGGCCTGAAATGTAGAGTTCAAATCGGTCCACCAGTTCCGGATCGGTGTTGGACCGGCGGGAAAGCGGCGAAACCGCTACGGGATATTGTGTGACAAAAGTGGGCTGGATCAGCTTTTTTTCAACCACTTCGTCGAAAATGGCCATCAGAATCTTTCCGTGCGGATCCGTCTCCTTGACATCGCAGCCGACCCTGCGGGCGAATGCAATGGTTTTTGCGGGGTCACTCACATCAGCGGGTTCCATGCCGGCGATCTGCAGGAGGGCATCTTTGACGGAAAGGCGCCGCCAGGGCGGTGTCAGGTCGATTTCCGATCCCTGATAGGTAAAGCTCAGTCCATTGAAGATACTTTGGGCAATGAAAACGAATAATTCTTCCGTAAAGGACATCAGGTCTTCGTAAGTGGCATAGCTTATGTAGAACTCCATCATGGTGAATTCAGGGTTGTGAAATGTCGAGATGCCTTCGTTTCGGAAGTTGCGGTTGATTTCATAAACCCTTTCCAGCCCGCCGGTGACCAGGCGTTTTAAGTATAGTTCCGGGGCAATGCGCAGGTAAAAATCCTGGTCCAGCGCGTTGTGGTGTGTTTTGAAAGGACGGGCGACGGCGCCTCCGGCCCGCGGCTGCATCATGGGAGTTTCCACTTCCAGAAAGTCGTGCTCGTCCATGAACTGCCTCATCAGTTTGATGATCAGGCTGCGGCGGTGAAAAATTTCCCTGACCGCCGGATTGGAGATCAGATCCAGATGCCGCTGCCGGTATCGCGTTTCGATATCCGTAAGGCCGTGCCATTTTTCCGGCAGGGGGTGAATCGATTTGGCCATCAGGCGCAGTGTTTGGGCTTCCAGCGTCAATTCATTGGTTTTGGTCCGAAAGAGCTTACCCGAAACATAAATGATGTCGCCAATATCCAGCTTTTTAAAAATTGAAAAATCCTGTTCGCTCAGGATGTTTTTTGCAACATAGCATTGCATTTGACCCTTGCGGTCCTGAATCTTGACGAAGGCCGCCTTGCCGAAGCTGCGAATGGCCATCAGCCGGCCGGCCAGCGAAAATTGTTCCGTCAGCCCCGTCAGTGAGTCGTTGTCATTTGTGCCGAAATTGTCCATGATTTCGGCCGTGGTGTTTTGAGGCTTTGCATCATTGGGGTACAGATCCACGCCAGCTGCTTTTAAGGCCGCAATTTTTTCCAGGCGAACCTTTAAAAGATCATTGTCTTCCATAATTTCTCCGCTTTTTTTAAAGTTAATCTGACTATATTTTTTTTAATGATTAGTCAAGCATGATTGTAGGCGAAATTTCTCTTGAATCGGGTATTTGATGAATAAAAAATATGTTTGCTTGGGGGGCCGTTGTTATGTATGATGCAGCCACTTTATTCACAAGAGGGGGAAGAAAAATGATCAACAAGGCGATCCTGATCGGCAGACTGGGTAAGGACCCGGAAGTTCGATATACTCCGGACGGAACCATGGTTACCAACTTCAATCTGGCGACTGATGAGCAATGGAAAGATAAAAACGGGGAGAAAGTTCAGAAAACAGAGTGGCATCGGATTGTGACATTCGGCAAACTGGCTGAGATTTGCGGCAATTACCTCGTGAAGGGGAAAATGGTTTTTATCGAGGGGCGCATTCAAACGCGCGCATGGGAGGACAAAGACGGTGTGAAGCGTTACACAACGGAAATTGTGGCCAACGACATGAAAATGCTTGATTCCAAGGGGCAGGGAAAAGCCGATGATCCGGCAGCAGCCTCCGCGCAAAGCGGCGGTGCTCCAATAGATGATGTTCCGTTCTGAGGTTTACCCAACTGTAGTTTGTTAACAAGAGCCTGATAGACATGGATCTGTCAGGCTTTTATTATTAAACATTTTTTGCTTTATGAAAAAAATGACCCGGAAGAAGATTGTTATCCTTGCGATTATAGCATTCCTGTCTGTTTCCGCTGCAGGGGGCGTCGCCACGGTTCTGTATACCTTGTCCAACCTGGATGCGCGCAAGGGGGAGATTGTTGCCTTTCTCAACAAAACGCTGAACCGTGAAGTATCCTATGAAAATCAGGACTTTTCTTTCTGGTTTGGTCCTACCTTCACTTTCAGAGGCATTGAGATCAAGGAAAGAAACGGGAAGGACACCTTTGCGGCAATTGAGAGACTTTCGTTTAAAGTGGCCGTTCTTCCCCTGCTGACGGG
>MWDG01000090.1 GCA_002070455.1 Deltaproteobacteria bacterium ADurb.Bin151 | reverse complement strand
CCCAATTACAGCAATTTTCACAGGTTTTAGAAAATTGAGACTTACGATCAGCCGCAAATTGTTGCTGGGTTATTTGTTCATGGCTTTTTTGACCATACTGGCCAGCACCTATGCGTTAATCACCCTTCAGAAATTAAGCTATGTAGCATATAATCTCACCACACAGAAATTTGTTCTGGCCGAAAATACGAAAACGCTGATGGATACCCTTTTGGCCCAGGAAGGCGTGGAAAAGAAGTACCTGATCCTGAAAGACCCCCTTCTGGAACAGATTTTCTGGCAGCGCAGCAGTGAATTTCATGAAGTGCTCACCGTAATGCGGAACGTAAGCCTTGACCCCAAAACAAAAAATAACCTTAACGAACTCAGCAAGCTGCAGGATCGCTTAAAAGCATTGTTTTCAGAAGAAATTGGTTTGCTGAAAAACGGTAAAATAACGGAAGCCCAGACCCTGTCCGACACGTCCGCCAGAACTGTTGTTGATGAGATGGCTGGAAAGATCAGATATATTCAGATCAATGTAGATCAGGCCATCAGTGATGAAATGAACAGGATTGCAAGGCAGAGCGTCAAGGATGCGCACATGACCATCGGCATTGCCTTGTTAAGTTTAGTCCTGGGGGTTGCTTTTGCGCTGATCCTTACCCGTAATATTTCCAAACCGCTAAAGAAGCTGCAGACGGCTGCAGGCATCATTGCGGAAGGCAACCTGGATCATAAAATAGAAGCAAGACGGGATGATGAGATTGGCGCGTTGGCCAAATCTTTTGCGGAAATGACCAAGAGGCTCAAAGTCCTGGAAGAGCTGAACCTTGATGCCAGTCCGCTGACCGGTCTGCCGGGAAATTTGGCAATAGAAAACAAGATTGATCAGATGCTGGCGAAGAGGGAAAAGTTTTCATTATGTCAGGTGGATCTTGATAATTTCAAGCCGTTTGCCGATAAGTACGGATATGCCTGGGGCAGCGAAGTGATCAAAGAAGTGGCCAGCCTGCTTACAGGATATATCGGCGAAGAGCCTATGAAAGAAATATTTATCGGCCATATCGGGGGAGATGATTTTGTCGTCATCGGCGAACCGGATCAGGTCGAGAGCATCTGCCGAAAACTGGTAGTTGATTTTGAAAAGCGCATCATGAGCTATTACGCTAAAGAGGATGCTCAAAATGGATATTTTATCGGGAAAAACCGCCAGGGAATAAGGCAGAAGTTTCCGCTGATCACCATTACGGCGGCCATTGTCACGGATGATGGGTCACGTTTTAAAAATCCGCTGGACATGGCCAGAATGGCCGCGGATTTGAAAGAATACGCAAAAATGTTACCCGGCAGCAATTATGTGACGGAACAGGATATAGAAAAGAGAAGGTCATTGGAACCGCAGACCCTGCAAAGCACCCTGGAGTTGGACTCATGATCACGCATTTGAAAAAACTGATTTGTTTGATAATGCTTACTGTAATTTTGATGGGTTGCGTAACAACCGGCGGAATCAATAACAGCGCTGATCAAAAAAATGCCGCGCAACATTCCGGTGGTTTTTTCAGTATCAGACCTTCGGACAGAGAGATCTTCACAGATGCGCTGTCCTTTTTAAGCGCAGAAGAAAAAGAACCCCAATACAATGAGGCAAAAATAAGACTGGAAAATTTAATTCAGCTCTATCCCAAAAGCAAATGGGCTGAAGCCGCGAAGGCGTTGATTATCAGCATCAACAGAATGTCTGAATTGGAACAAAAACTGGATCAGTCGGAACAAAAACAGGCAAAACTTGCAAATGATTTTAATTCGTTAAGTAATAAAAGCAGGCAGACGGAAGAAAGGCATGCTGCTGAAATATCAAGATTGCAGCAGGAAAATGAAGAACTGGCAAAAGGACTGCAGCAGTTGAAAAACCTGGAGATCCAGCTGGAAAAAAGAAAAAAGAGACGGCGTTGATTGTACAGGCCGGCTATGAAAAATCGCGGAGGTTGTTTAAATAGTTGCGGGCCAGCATAATTCCCAAAACAGTTTTGGCATCATTCATTTCCCCGCTTTTAAAAAGTTCGGAAGCCTTTGTAAAACTCACCGGAGTGACTTCAATGCATTCATCTTCATCGGGAGTCAGAGGTGCGTAAACCAGATCCTGCGCCAGAAAAAAATACATAAATTCATTGCAGTAACCGGGCAGCATGTATCCGGCAAAAAGCTTTGTCAGCTTTCCGGCCCGATACCCGGTTTCTTCGGCAAGCTCCCTTTGTGCACAGTCCACCGGTGATTCACCGTCATCATTGAATGAGCCGGCTGGAATTTCCAGAAGGTTTTGTCCGGTCGGGACACGGAATTGTCTGATCAGCAAAATCTCATTTTTAGCGTTAACAGCAACAACCGCGATAGTTGGTTTGTGGTCAATCCAGCTTTGCCGGGTTTTTTTACCGGAGGCCAGTTCAACGTCTTCTTCCCACACAGTGAAAATTTTACAGCTATAGGTTTTTTGTTTGTTATTTCCCATGGACAGCTTTTTCGCTTCAGTTTGTCTGGATGATGGCGAGAATGTGCTTCTCAATTTCCTGTTTCGGCAGGGCACCTACCAGTCGCTCCACGAGTCTTCCCTCCCGGAAAAAAAGCATGGTGGGAATGCTGCGAATTCCATACTGGGATGCGGTAACCGGATTTTCGTCCACATTGAGTTTGACGATCTTGACGCCGTTGGCATAATCAGAAGTGAGTTCATCAATCACAGGAGCAAGGCTTTTACAGGGACCGCACCAGGGCGCCCAGCAATCGACAAGCACTGAAGTTTCTGTGGTCAGCACTTCACGGGCAAACGAATCATCGGTGACGTCCAGAGGTTTGATGTTCTGTTTTGCAATAATAAGCGGCTCACTGCATTTGCCGCAAAGCGGTTTCGCATTAAGGCGTTCTTCAGGAATGCGGTTTTTTGTCCCGCATTTCAGACAGCGGATAATCAGGTCGTCCAGTGGAGCATGGCAATTGCCGCATGTGGGACGGCCCTGAAACTTCTGCTTCGGAATGCGATTTTTGGTGCCGCAGTTCAGACAGCGGATAATGATATTGTCCGGCATAACTATTTCCTCAAAATGGCAATAATATTATCTCTTTTTTCGTTCGAAAAGGCAAATTATATCGCAACGCTGACTTCACGGGGGTTAAGAATGCGAACCAACTCGGACGTCGACATTTTTGCAAGCAGCCCCCGGGAGCCTGCATTGATGAATATTTCCGGCAAGTCAGCGATGGTCTTTTCCATGTAGACGGTTAATGGTTTCCTGGTTCCGAAAGGGGACGTCCCTCCCACCATGTAGCCGGTGTGTTTGTGTGCGGTTTCCGGTTTGCACGGCGTGATGGATTTCACTCCCAGCACGCGGGCCAGCGCTTTTGTGGAGACTTCCTTGTCCCCGTGCATCAGAATGATCAGGGGTTTGGCTGTTTCATCTTCCATGACCAGCGTCTTGATCATGATATGTTCATCAGCGCCGAGCCTGGCTGATGATACCCGGGTTCCCCCTCTATCCTCGTATTGATAGGAATGCAGTGTAAAAACTGCTTTTTTTGCTTTCAACGCCAGAATCGCCGGGGTTGATGGAATCTTTTCCTTCGACATGATCACAATATAATGGTGGGATGGCCAAAAGGCAAGGGGGGAGAAAAAAGTAGGCTGTTAGACTGTAGACTATTAGACTATTAGGTTAAAAGGAAGGGGCGCGAAGCGCCCGACAAATTATGCTAACAGCCTAATAGTCTACAGCCTAACAGCCTATTTAATCTTAAATTTTTTCAGTTCCTTAAAATCCAGTGTTGCAAAATAATCCTTCAACGTTTCCGCGCGCCGGATTTGAACGACGGACCCGTCTTCCCTGAGCAGCAGCTCAGCGGAACGGAGCTTGCCGTTGTAGTTGAATCCCATCGCGAAGCCGTGGGCACCGGTGTCATGGATAACTACTGTGTCGCCGGGCGTTAGTTTCGGCAGCATACGGTCGATGGCAAACTTGTCATTATTTTCACAAAGAGAGCCTGTGACATCGTACATGAAATTAGGCGGTTGCTTTTCTTTGCCCAGCACGGTGATGTGATGATAGGCGCCGTAAATAGCCGGCCGCATCAGATTGGCCATGCAGGCATCGAGGCCGGCAAACTGTTTGTACGTGTCCTTGATGTGCAGTACTTTTGAGACCAGATAGCCATAGGGTCCGGTGATATACCGTCCGCATTCGGTGAAGATTTTCAGGGGCGCAAACCCGCCGCCGACAATAATATTTTCGTATTTTTCCTTAATGCCCCGGCTCATGGCCGTAAGGTCGATGCGATTCTGTTCGGGCCGATAGGGGATACCGATCCCTCCGCTCAGATTAGCGAATTCGAAGCGTATGTTCAAGGCGTGGGAGACCTCAGCAATCAGCCTGAAAAGAATGTCTGCGGTTTCCACAAAATAGTTCGGATCAAGTTCGTTGGAAGCCACAAAAATATGGATGCCGAAACGCTTGATGCCTTTATCCCTGCAGATGCGATAACCCTCAAAGAGCTGGTCGCGCGTAAATCCGTACTTGGACTCTTCGGGGTGGCCGATGATCACATTGCCTTTCTTTAGCGGACCGGGGTTGTAGCGGAAACAGATCATTTCGGGAAGACCGGCAATTTTTTCCAGGTATGCGATATGAGAGAAGTCATCCAGGTTAATGGTTGCTTTCAGCTTTCTGGCTTTTACAAAATCCTCGGCCGGTGTGTCATTGGAGGAAAACATGATTTCCTCACCGCTGAAACCGGTTTTTTCCGACATCACCAGCTCTGCCAGTGAACTGCAATCCGCACCGAATCCCTCCGCCTGAAGGATTTTCATGATATACGGATTGGGGCAGGCCTTGACTGCAAAGTATTCTTTGAACCCCTTATTCCAGGCAAATGCCTTTTTGAATTCGCGCGCATTCTTCCGGATGGCTTTTTCATCATATATATGAAAGGGAGTCGGATACTTTTCAATGATTTCCAATATCTGTTTTTTGGTAAAGGGCAGTCTTTTTTCCGGCATACATTTTCTCCCGTATTCAATTTGTCATGAACATTTACGGTAAAATAATGAATTTATCAATGGTATTTTAAATACGGGGCACAAACCTCTTGCATCAGACACAATAGTGAACGCAAGAGTAAATGGCAGCGGAGATTACGGCGGAGATGGGGATGGTCAAAATCCATGCCCAGATGATATTTCCCGCGACGCCCCAGCGGACCGCTGATAATCTTTTGGTAGCGCCGACGCCGACGATCGCGCCGGTGATGGTGTGGGTGGTGCTGACGGGAATTCCTGCCACAGTCGCCCCAATGATGGAGCAGGCCGCGGCCGTTTCGGCGCTGAAACCGCCGATAGGTTCAAGCTTGGTGATTTTGGTTCCCATGGTTTTTACGATTCGCCAACCGCCAAACATGGTGCCCAGAGAAATCATCGAATAGCAGGTGATAATTACCCAGACGGGAATATGAAAGGTATCGCCCAGAAGGCCTTTGCTGAAAAGGGCCATGGCAATGATCCCCATGGTTTTTTGCGCATCGTTCATACCGTGGGAAAGAGAATAAATTGCAGCCGATACAAGCTGAAGTTTGCGAAAAATAAAGTCCGATTTAGCGATCGTGGAATTACGGCTCATGTTCATGGCCAGAACCATGAAAATAAAACCAAGCAGCATCCCGATTGCCGGGGAAACAACGATGAAAAGGGTTGTTTTCGTGATGCCCGACCAAACCAGGGTTTGGGTTCCGGCCTTTGTGATGGCCGCTCCGATCAGTCCTCCGATCAACGCATGCGAAGAACTGCTGGGCAATCCGTAATACCAGGTGATGATGTTCCAGATGATCGCGCCACCCAGAGCAGACAGGATAACGAGGTTATCGACGATGTCAATATGGATGATGCCTTTACCAACGGTATGGGCAACTTCCGTTCCCACAAAAAAAACAGCAGCAAAATTAAAAAAAGCCGCCCACAAAACAGCAAATTTGGGTGAAAGAACCCGGGTGGAAACAACCGTTGAAATGGAATTAGCTGAATCATGAAACCCGTTTAGAAAATCAAAAATCAGCGCGATTGCCACCAGAATGAAAACAAATGCCATCGAATCAAGCATGTTTCAGGACAATCCCTTCCACGGTGTTGGATACATCTTCACAAACATCGATGGCTTCTTCAATTCTTTCGAAGATCTCTTTCCATTTAATGAGCTCGATGGCGTCTTTTTCCTTGATGAAAAGCTCGGTGATAATGCTTCTTAAAACCACGTCTCCTGCATTTTCCAGGGTGTTGATTTCCACACACCCGTCGAGAATCATCTTGGAGTTTTTCATGTTACGCAGACCGTAAATAATCTCTTTGATTTTGGTGATGGCCTGAAAAAGGATTTCCGCCTGCTTGATAATTTCGTCATCAGGCTTCTTAACGTTATACATATGGATGCGGATAGCGGTGGCTTCAATGACATCCATGATACTGTCCATCTTGTTGACCAGCGCGTAAATATCTTCGCGGTCGATCGGTGTCAGGAAAGTTTTGTGCATTCTTTCATAGGTTTTATGCGTAATGCCATCCGCTTCATGCTCTATTTCTTTGAGCCGGGACACTTTCGCGGCCGAGTAATCACGGTTTTTTGTCATTTCCAGAAAGAATTTGCCGCCCTCTTCAATTTTGTCGGCCAATTCTTCAAAAAAATTAAAGAAGTTTTCTTCTTTAGGAAAAAGGCGCATAAGCAGATTCTCCTTTGTGATTCCATGAACGATCTAATCTAAAAGACAGCGTTGATCTAGCGAATTATCGGGGAAAATGCAAGAACTTATAAGGATTCCGGCGGGGAATCTATCGTTAATATTTGTTATTTTAAGACCTTGGAGTAAATAATTTTACTGTCGCAGTGCGCGTAGAAGTCTTTGAGAACGGCCTCGGCAATGTAACCGCAGTTTTGATAAAATTTTTGAGTGGAGGCGTATTGAGCGCGCGAAGATGTTTCTGCATACAGACGCTTGCCTCCCATACCACGGATGATTTCTTCCGTTTTTTGCAGGAGCATCTTCCCCAGTTTTTTGCCACGGGAGGTTTCGGAAACAGCAATCCAGTAAAGATCGTAGCTGGCGGCGGTAGCCGGGATCAAACCATAACAGGTGTATCCGACAACCTCGCCATCATTTTCGGCAAACAAAAACTGATAAGAACTTTGCTGTCCGTTTTCAAGCCGGTCCGTGGCCAGTTCACAGGCCAGTTCCACTTCCTCCCTGGAGAAGTAGCCGCTGGATTGAACGATATTTAAGATGACACCCAGATCAGAAGACTGTATTTCCTGTCTGTAAAGCAGGGACATCAGAACGATCCTCCATTTTGCGGAATACCGCTGCGAAACATAAAGTAGACCGCCCCAACCATGCAAAGGGATGCCCAGAGATAATCCAGTTTCAGGGGCTGCTTCATGTAAAGGATGGCAAAACCGGCAAAGACCGCCATGGTGATGACTTCCTGAATAATTTTGAGCTGGCCCAGGGAGTAATGCTGAAAACCGATGCGATTGGCCGGCACCTGCAATACATACTCAAAAAATGCAATGCCCCAGCTGATTATGATGACGAAAAAAAGGGGTTTGGAGTTGAAATTTTTCAAATGCCCGTACCAGGCGAAAGTCATAAACAGATTGGAAAAAATCAATAATAAAACAGGCTTTAACACAAGATGAACCCTCCTCAGGAATAAATAGCATTTCTTATAATATTGTTTATCGCGTCAGCATACCGTATCGAAGCCTGTTCCAGGGCGGCGGCAAACCCTGCATCCGGAGACAGGCAGGGATTGGCGTTGATTTCCAGAACAAATGGATTTCCCTGTTGGTCAACGCGGAAATCCACGCGGGCATACCCGCGCAGACCGAAAAGATGCCAGATCGCGAGAGCGATATTTCTCAATGAGCCGACCAGAGCGGTATCATGAGGGCCCATATCAAAAGAGCGTACTGTATTATCATATTCAAATGAGTTTTCAACCCACTTGGCACGGTAATCAAGGAATTTTAATTTTCCCGGCGGAAAATTCTGAAAAAGGATTTCCGCAGCCGGCAGAATCTGAACTTCGCCATCGATGGCCAGAAGGGCAACGTTAAATTCACGGCCGTCAATGTAGGCTTCTGCAAAACAGTCCATGCCAAGATTTTTCTTTCGCTTCTGCAGAGCGCTCAACAGGATTTCGCGGTTTGCGGTCTGAAGAACGGCTTCGTCGTCCAGACCGACGGAAGCATCCTCCCAACAAGGTTTAATCATGTAGGTATCGGTATCGGT
>MWDG01000089.1 GCA_002070455.1 Deltaproteobacteria bacterium ADurb.Bin151 | reverse complement strand
GGAATGCGGGAGCATGTTGTGTATTCCAGTTTCAGCCCTCTTGTTCTGAGGCATCTCCGGCAGCTTGACAGCAAGACGCCAATAGCCGTGTTGTTTGAAAAGAAATATTACGATGCAAAGTTACCTTCTGAAATTGTTGTTTCTCTGAAGGGAAACGCCTTCAATTGCTCCCGCCGCGAGCTCAACAGGACGTGGCTTGCCGATTTGAAGCAACACGGCATTCCGGTCAATGTCTATACAGTCAATGATGAAAAATCCATGAAGCGTTTTTATGCCCAGGGTGTGGACGGCATCTTTACAAATAGACCGGATATTTTAAGGAAGGTCCTGGATGATTTACAACAAGGCCTGAAAATAGTGGCCGGGAATGAAAAGTGAAATGAAAATGGAAGAAGGCGGCGCCTTTAAAGAAAAAATGCTTTCCGCACCGCGCAGCCCCGGTGTTTACCTTATGCGCGATGAACGGGCCAGGGTGATTTACGTGGGGAAAGCCAACGACCTGAAAAGCCGCATTGCTTCATATTTGACGGGGAGAGACACACGGCCGATGGCGCCGTTTTTAATGGCGCGGGTTCACGACATTGACTTCATCACGACGACCACTGAAAAAGAAGCGCTGATTCTGGAAAATAATCTGATCAAAAAGCACCGTCCTCGCTACAATGTTATCCTGCGGGATGATAAGACTTACTATCATCTGTCTCTGCATCCAAAGGAACCCTATCCGCGTCTGCAACTGGTGCGCAAACGGTTGAATGATGATGCCCTGTATTTTGGCCCCTATCCTTCGGGGATGGCGGCAAAGGAGACCCTGAGGTTTGTCCAGCAGGTATTTCCGCTGCGTACCTGCCGCAGCCGGGTTTTTCAATTACGCACAAGGCCCTGCCTTGAGCATCAGATCGGACGGTGTCTTGCGCCCTGCAGCGGTTTGATCGATGAATCCGCCTACGGGAAATTGGTGGACAGTGCCGTGTCTTTCCTGCAGGGGCGCCGCCGCGAGCTGATATCCGATTTGAAAAAGCAGATGGACGAAGCGTCGGAGGACTTAAACTTCGAGGAAGCGGCACGTCTGCGCGACCGGATCAATGCCCTTGACCGCACCCTGGAAAAACAAAATGTAGATTCGGTAGGCTTTGGGGAGCAGGACGTACTCGGTTTCCGGGCCGAACAGGATGTTTATCAATTCTGTATCTTATTTGTGCGGGACGGCAAATTGCTGGGGAGCAAGTCCTTCACACCCTTGAAGACGCAGGCGGATCAAGGAGAAATTGTATCTTCGGTGCTGAAACAGTACTACGATAGTTCCGATATACCGGATGAAATTATTCTTCCCGTTAGCCTTCCCGATGAAAAGGTCATTGGCGAATGGCTGTCAGACCGGAAAGGAAAAAAGGTGCGGCTTACGGTTCCCGTGCGCGGCTTAAAAAAAGCGCAGCTCGATATGGCCTGCACCAATGCCCGTGAACTTCTGGCAGCAGATAGGAAAAAAGAAGCCAAGAAAGATGCCGCAATGAGGATTCTCCGGGGAAAATTATCTTTGACAAAACTGCCGCGGCGGATAGAGTGCTATGATATTTCCAATATCAGCGGCCAAAACGCTGTGGGGTCAATGGTAACGTTTCAGGATGGGGAACCGGACAAGTCAGGATATAGACGTTTTCGTATAAAAACCGTTGACCAGCCGGATGATTACGGCATGATGCGGGAGGTGCTGAAACGGCGGTTTACAGGCAACGATGCACTTCCTGACCTGGTGGTTGTGGATGGCGGCAAGGGACAGCTCAATATTGCTCTCTCCGTCCTTGCCGAATTGAAAATAAAACTGGATGTGATTGGACTTGCCAAAGAAGAGCGGGGCAATTGGAGAGGGAAAAGTAAAACCGCAGGAATAGGCACCCCAGCAGAGGACCGCGTGTATCTGCCGCGACGGAAAGACGCTGTTTATCTTACTTCACAACCGGTGGCCCTGTCGCTTTTGCAACGGGTCCGGGATGAAGCCCACCGCTTTGCCGTGAGTTACCACCACCGGCTGAAACAAAAGACGGATTTTCGTTCCATCCTGGATGCAATTCCCGATATCGGCAGGAAACGAAAAAAAATCCTGCTGACGCATTTTGGTTCTGCAAGCGAGGTGGAAAAGTCTTCCCTCGAAAACTTGCAAAGCATCCCGGGGATTGGCAGGGAGCTGGCGGAAAAAATTTATGCTTATTTGAAAAAAGAAACATGAGGTTGTGAGTTTGTATGAGTTTGTTGACGATATTGATGCTGGCGGTCGGTCTTGGCGTAGATGCCTTTTCCGTAGCCATCGGAATCGGCGCGGCGAATAAGGCCAGGTCGTGGCTTCCGGTCATCCGTTTGTCTTTTGCTTTTGGTGTTTTTCAGTTTGTCATGCCGCTCGTCGGCTGGCTGGCCGGTTCGACGGTTGTGAAACTGATCGAAAATATTGATCACTGGATTGCTTTTGGACTTTTGGTTTTGATTGGCGGAAAAATGATTCGGGAGGGATTTGAGGAAGAAAAAGAAGGAGAGAGAGGAGATCAGACGCGCGGCTGGCCTCTGCTGCTGCTTTCGATTGCCACCAGCATTGACGCACTGGCCGTCGGGTTCAGCATCTCCTTATTAAAAACGCCCGTTTTGTTTCCGGCCGTGATTATCGGTGTTGTCTGTTTTGTGATGACGGCGGTCGGTATGATTTTCGGCAAAGGTCTGGCAAAAATCTTCGGCAGGAAGGTTGAAATCCTGGGAGGGTTGGTTCTGATTGGCATTGGAATAAAAATACTCGTTGAACATATAGGATGAAGGAACAAGGAACAAGGGGCAAGGAAAATATCCACCCCCATCGCTACGCGCTACCCCCGCCAGCGGGGGACACAAGAAAGGCTGAACTATGTTTTACCAGATCATTAAAGCCGGGAAAGATGAAATCGGGCTGGTGTGGGACAATGTTGGCAACAGACCCCGTGTGGAGTCTGTTTACCTGCCGCACGGCAAAGAAAAAATATCGGACAGGATTCGCAGGGAATATCCGGGGATGCAATGCACGCAGCGCAGAATACCCGATGATATTGATAATGTTATTATTGCTTTATTCAAAGGCCAAAATAAAAAAGTCAGTTTATCCGCCATCAATTTGAAGAAAATGACAGGTTTTCAGACTGAAGTTCTAAAACAGGTTTATCAGATCCCCCACGGGAAGGCGGCTACATATTCCGGCATCGCAGCAAGAACCGGACATCCCCGTGCAGCCAGGGCGGTTGGCACAGTGATGGCGAACAATCCCTTCCCTCTCATTATTCCCTGCCATCGGGTGATCCGGGCCGATCGAAAAGTCGGGCAGTTCGGCGGCGGTACGCAAATGAAAAGGGAACTCCTTGAAAGAGAAGGGGTTATCTTTGGTAGAAAGGGGATCATCTCTGGAAAATACATTCAATTCTGAGCCTCAATAACCATTGATTTTCATTTTTATAGTCATTATACTGCCTCACACAATAAAATATTAACTCAACCCAGGAATCACAGTATTGTATATCGCAACGTCATAAGATCATAACCATCAGACGGAAGGACGTTCGAAACTTTTCATGAGTCGGCATGTATTCAAATCGCATGGTTCTGTCACAATTGTTACATTTCTGTTTTTAGGGATGGTCACGGGTTTTATCTTGTCTGCCACGGCAGATGTGCGGGCCCAGACAACTGTTCCGGAGGCCCCTCCGCGCATTGGTCTGGTCTTGAGCGGAGGCGGTGCGCGGGGCCTGGCCCATGTAGGAGTGATCCAGGTTCTGGAAGAAATGAAGATTCCCATTTCTTGTATTGCCGGAACCAGCATGGGGGCGATTGTCGGCGGTCTTTATGCGGCAGGCCTTTCGCCGGCCGAGATGGAAAAACTTGTCACCAGCATGGAATGGAACGAGGCGTTCAAGGATAAGCCTCCCCCCAGCGAGCTGACCTTCCGACGGAAAAAAGACGCGGCCGAATATCTGATCGATTCAGATCTTGGTTTTAAAAACAAAAAATTTCAGATTCCCAAGGGACTGCTGCAGGGACAGAATCTGAACCTGATGTTAAAATCCATTCTTTTTCATACAGAGGGAGTTGATGACTTCGACAAATTGAATATTCCCTTTCGGGCTATCGCCACGGACATTGAAACCGGTGATGCTGTTGTTTTAGGCAAAGGAGAACTGGTGAAAGCGATCCGGGCAAGTATGTCCATTCCTGCCCTGTTTGCTCCCGTGGAAATTGACAACAAGATGCTGGTGGATGGCGGAGTTGCCAATAATCTGCCGATCGATATTGTCAGGCAAATGGGAGCCGATGTTGTGATTGCCGTCGATATCAGCACGAAACTCAGCAGCCGCGATCAATTGACATCTTCCATTGAAATCACTGCCCAACTGACATCCATTCTGGTCCAGCGCAATACCGCAAGGCAAATCCAGTCGCTACGCGAGGGGGACATCCTGATTACCCCCGATATGGGTGACATTGGGAGTGCTGATTTTTTCAAGGCCCCCGAGGCGGTCACGGTCGGACGGAAAAAAGCCGAGGAGATGAAGCCGCACCTTGCCCGTTTTGCCGCCAAAGAGGATGACTTCATGGCTTATCTGAAGTTGCAGAGACACAAAGACACGGAAATGCCCGTTATTGACAGTGTGGAAGTAGTCAATAAGACATCACTGCCGACCAAGTTGATTGGTGCGCACATTGATATCAAACCGGGAAAGAAACTCGATCTGTCTCAGCTGAGAAGGAACATTGATCGTATTTATGGTATTGATACGTTTGAGCGAGTGGATTTCCGCCTCATGAAAAAAGATAAATCCACCGGAATTGTCTTTGAACCTCTGGAAAAATCGTGGGGCCCTAATTATTTTCGCTTCGGGCTGGGGATGGAAGATAGCTTCAAGGGAGTGAGCAAATACGCCCTGACAACAAAATTTACAAAAACGGCCATGAATCGTCTGGCAGGAGAGTGGAGCACAGAAGTTCGCATTGGCGAAAACTCAAGGATTGTTACCGAATTTTATCAACCGGTTGATGATTCTCTCAGCTACTTTGTTGCCGTAAACGCCGGATACCGTGTCAGAGACTTCAATGACTACAATGAAGACGGCGATGTCACCACGCAACACCGGGCGCACTCCATTCATGCGGGTCTGGATGTGGGGAGGCAATTTGGTAACTGGGGTGAACTGCGGTTGGGCATCAACAGGGAATACGGCGCCGTCAGGGTTCTTGTTGGAGATCACACGGGACCTGCCGAATACTATAACAGGGCAAGCATTTTTGCCTCGGCGGCATATAGTACCCTGGACAACTATGTTTTTCCTCTGTCCGGAACGGATGCCTATTTGACATGGAATTACAATCTGAAAATGCTTGGTTCGGATATTGAAGTTCAGGCACTGGCCTTCAAGTGGATGACGGCCCTGACCTGGAGGAAATTTACTTTTCTTCCATCGGTTGAAATTCGAACCACCCTGGATAATGACGATATGGAAGTTCAGGACACGTTTCCCCTCGGTGGATTTCTCAATTTGTCGGGTTTTGGAGCAAATGAACTTTTTGGCCGTCATACGGGTCTGGCCCGTCTTATCGTTTACCGGGAGATCTTCTCTACAGGGATCGGGGCGCTCACCATGCCGCTGTATATTGGCATGTCTGCGGAAACAGGCAATGTCTGGAATAAAAGAGCGGATATTAATTTTGATTCCCTGATTTTGGCAGGCAGTGTTTTTATCGGAACAAAAACCTTTCTTGGCCCGATTTATCTTGCCTACGGCCAGGCCCAGCGCAGCCATTCATCCGTTTATCTTTACCTTGGACAGCGTTTTTAATGCAAACCGTATGAACCGGTAATCCGAAACAACCGACGGGCCGATCTGAGGAAACACTTTTGAAAATCCTCGTAATCTTAAATAGATACGAACGCGAAAGATTATTTGTCCGAAACGTAAAAAAATCGGGAACTTTTTGAGGATTCCATTTGTCTAACCATCAAAATCGTAAAAGGCGATGTATTTCGCGAGGGAGGTTTCTTATGAAAAGAGCAGGATTTTGGTTGTTGGCAATTTGTGCTTTGTTGTCCGTCGTGTTTGCACAGCAATTATTCGCAGAGCCGCAAGAGGGGGAAGACAGAACCTTGTCCCCGTATTTCTTTGTGAACAGTGGAAGTCCAAATGCGGACCGTCTGCCATTGAAATCCACAAAAGCCTCAGTTAACATTTCTGGAGTTATTGCGGATGTGCTGGTGAGCCAGGTTTATAAAAACGACGGACGCAAACCGCTGGAAGCTGTTTATATCTTTCCAGCGTCCACGCGTGCCGCTGTTTACGGCATGAAGATGACCATCGGGAAAAGGGTCATCGAGGCAAAAATCAAAAAGCGTGATGAAGCGCGCAGGGAGTATGAGCAGGCGCGGGACGCAGGGAAGAACGCCTCCCTTCTGGAGCAGCAGCGGCCAAATGTCTTTCAAATGAATGTTGCCAACATCATGCCGGGTGATGAAATCAAGGTGGAGCTGCGATATACGGAACTGCTGGTGCCGACGGACCGTATCTATGAATTTATCTATCCCACGGTTGTGGGGCCAAGATATTCCAATCAAAAAGCCGCAGGCGCATTGCCTTCAGAACAGTGGGTGAAAAATCCCTATCTACATCAGGGTGAATTGTCCGCAACCACTTTTGATATTAATGTGTTGATCAACGCCGGAATGCCTATAAAAGATTTAGCCTGCTCTTCCCATAAAGTGAAGGTGGTGTATGAGAACCAGGCAGTAGCAAAAGTTTCACTGGATAAGGCCGAAGTCCATGGCGGTAACCGGGATTACATCCTGCGCTATCGGCTTGACGGAGATAAGATTCAGACGGGTCTTTTGCTTTTTCAGGGTGAGCGTGAAAACTTCTTTGTTCTTATGGCACAGCCGCCAAGAAAAATTTCAAACGCCGGAATCCCGGGGCGCGAGTATATTTTTATTGTGGATGTGTCGGGTTCCATGCGCGGATTTCCGCTCAACATTTCCAAACAGCTGCTGTCCGATCTGATCGGTAATCTGCGTGCGATGGACAGGTTCAATGTCCTGCTCTTTTCCGGTGGATCGTCTTTAATGGCAGAGGAGTCCCTCCCGGCAACAAGGGAAAACATTCAAAAAGCCGTGGAGACCATAGAACGCCAGCAGGGCGGGGGTGGAACGGAACTGCTGCCCGCGCTCCACCGTGCTTTATCGCTCAAAAAGAAAAAAGATTTTTCCAGAACCCTGGTGATTGTAACCGATGGCTATGTTCGGATCGAAGAAGAAGCATTTGACCTGATACGCAAAAACCTTAACAACGCCAATCTGTTTGCCTTCGGCATCGGAACCAGCGTCAACCGTCATCTGATTGAAGGGATGGCGCATGTCGGCATGGGTGAACCTTTCATTATCACCAGGCCGGATGCCGCGCAGGCTCAGGCCCAGCGCTTCCGTAAAATGATCCAGTCTCCTGTCCTGACACAGGTCAAGGTCAGTTTCAGCGGTTTCAATACTTATGATGTAGAGCCGTTGTCTGTTCCCGATGTTCTGGCCGAACGGCCGGTGCTGGTTTTTGGTAAATGGCGCGGCAATGCCGGGGGTACGATTAGGGTAAGCGGCGTGGCAGGAGAAGGCAAATATGCAGAATCGGTGAAGGTGGTAAATTACAAAGCATCCGGGGATAATGCCGCCTTGAAATACCTCTGGGCCCGTCACCGCATCATGCTGCTGTCAGACTACAACAGGCTCCGCAGCGATGATAAGCGTATCCAGGAAATCACTGAACTGGGCCTGAATTATGATCTATTGACGGCTTACACATCTTTTGTTGCCGTGGATAACCAGGTGCGCAATGTCAATGGAAAATGGACCACAGTAAAACAGCCATTGCCTTTACCCGAGGGAGTTTCGGATTCCGCGGTCGGTTCCCCCGGACCTTATCCCGCCGCGCCGGTTGCTCATAGAGGCTGGGGGACGGGGTTAACGATGAAAAGCAAAATGAGCGCAGATAAGATGGAAGTGCGGGAGGCGGAGGTTGCTGAAAAAAAAGATGAGACGCAACAAATCAGATTTACGGATGTTGTGTCCGAAAAAGGTCTGACAGGCAATGAAATATTCACGGTTGTAAGGGCGCAGACGGGTGAGATCAAGAAATGCCTGGCCGGTTTGAAAACATCTGGAACGATAAAGCTGCGTTTCAGCGTCAATCCTGACGGCACGGTGAAAAAGGCGGAGATCATTTCCTGTTCCGTGACCAATGCCGAATTCCGGAAATGTCTGATTGACCGGGTGAAAAAATGGTTTTTCCCGGCAACGAAAAACAAAAAAGAAGTCACCGTGAGCTTATCGATTGTCCTTTCATGATGGAGGTGCCAGGACCTGGCATAGAGGAAGCAAGACATTTTGTATGCATAACTCCATGCCAGG
>MWDG01000088.1 GCA_002070455.1 Deltaproteobacteria bacterium ADurb.Bin151 | reverse complement strand
AATTATGATGGCAGAACCGTCTGCAGATCAGTACACGATGATGCAAGATTTCGTTGAGGATCTGGGAAAAGAGGCCTAACTGTCAGCTGAAGTGGGCACCGGAGCAGATCAAGTGGCCACCGGGGTAACGAAGTGGCCACCGGGGTAAACGAAGTGGCCACCGGGGCAGACAGCATAAGGGAAATCTCGGCGTTCCCCCCCTTATTTTCCGTTTTCCGTTGCTATCTGCGTCGGTGGCTTGCCTTATGATCCAATCCCCAATAATCACCTTGAATATGAACTTCACCAGGGGCAAAATCGGGGGTAAAGTGCGCCTGGTATGCAGGTTTATGGTCATTCCAGACGGAAAATCACCGGCCTGTCCTCAGAAACAGCCCTTTTTGAGGATGGATTGACGAATAAACCTCAGCTCATCCTCAACAACCGCCCTAAACGTGGACGGAAGCACGAAAAGACCTTCCGGGGCAGGTGGCTAAAGGGAAAACTCGGCAAATTTCAAAGATTGGAAATAAAATCTTTTTTAAGATAGATCATATCAACCAGTTGTATGTCACCTTCGAACATGGGATGGTCGTAATGGTCTGTAAAGAAATTCTTTACCCGATGGGACTTTACAAATCCGCAACTTTCATAAAACGAAAGGATCGCAGGCGTTTCACCGGTCCCCACAAGCATTGTTTTGTAGTTGTTCTTGTAGAAATCAGAAATGAAGCTTATCAATGCCCTGCCGTACCCTTTGCCCTGATATTGGGGATTTGTCGCAAGATTTTTCAATTCGCAGGTTTCACTATCTACAGGCACTACCACGCAAACACTTCTCAGCTCATCATCTTTCCTGAGATCATCATCATTCCTCAGACCATCATCTTTCCTGAGATCATCCTCACTTTTCAACTCATCATCAATTCTCAGCTCCCTGTCATATAGAGCAAACAAGTCCCCGACCGGCAAATATTTGTCGATCATGTCTTCCTGCTCATCTGCCAATAACAATAAGTCCAGGAACCGTTTCTTATTATCTGTAATTCTATCAATTCTCACCTGTTTCTAATTATGTGTCAAATGTATCTTTTCCCGATCTTTCCCAATCTTTTCCCAATCCTTTTCAATCAAAGAATATATCAAGTCATCTTCCCATTTTCCATTTATAAATAGACTTTCCACAAAGTGAGCTTCTTTTCTAAAACCGATTCTTTCAAAAAGCCTGATGGAATTTTCATTGTTCGGGTCTATGGATGCAAAAATCCGATGTTTATTGAGCGTAGTAAATAAATAAGTTATAACTGTTCTTAACGATTCTGTTGCATACCCTTTTTTCTGATACTTCTTGTTTAAAGTACATCCAATCTCGACCTGTTTGTTTTCCTTATCCCAAAAGTGAACCCCTAAATCGCCTACAATTTTTTGACTTTCTTTCTCAATTATGGAAAACTGAAACCAAGATCCAGGTACATTAATGTGTTTTGCAATCTTGCCGATAAAGGTTTCAACGTCTTCGATTGTTTCGGGAATCCAACCTTGATACTTATTGGTTTCCTTGTCGGAACGGTATGCGAATAGTTCGGTCTTGTCGTTTCTGTCTGTCGTTCTAAGAATTAATCGTCCGGATTCAAGTCTCATTCGTTAAATTATTAGTTTAAGGAAAGTTGTTATTGGCGTAACTGTTTCTGGAACACCCGCTTTGCCATTTTATCGTAAAACACAATATACAAAACCCAGATCAGGGCACAGACCGATAACACGATGATCTTGCCTTTGGCGTCAAAGTAACCTGCCGTGAAAAGATTGTACATCGCATGAAAGGCTCCCACGGCAAGGATGGACTTTGTTTTGTCCCCTACGGTGCCGATCCCCCAACTCGCCAGGATCAACACCAAAAGGAAGATCAGATTTGAAAGGGTCAATCCAAAATTCAAATGCCAGATGAACCAGAGCGCTCCTATGATCGCATATTTGAGGTATTTGTTTAGAAAGCCGAGTTGTTCCTGCAAAAATACCCGCCATCCGATCTCTTCCAGTATGGCGTAAATCAGAAAATAGAAACACAGCTTTGCTCCAGCCAGAAACACATTGCTCCTGACCACTACCTGTTCACTTTCCTGAATCCCGATAATCGCAAAACCAGCGACAGGAATGACCACAAAAACAAAAAAGCTTACAAGCAAGGGTTTCAGCTTCCCGGCAAAACTGTAGGTCAGCTTCAGGCCAAAAAACTTGATAGCCAGCAAGGCGCCAATGGTCGGTCCCACACCTTGCAAACATATCTTCAGGAAAGCATTCTCTATGTGATCCAACAATCCTGTTTTATTGGTCAGATAACGGATCAGAACAGCAATGGCATAAAACAGAATGATCGCAAAAATTCGTTTTTTAGTTGAGCCCTCAGATGATTTCATGTCCTTTTATCAAATTTCATGTGCCTTTATTTAAATGTCTGTGCGAAAATGATAAAACCATCCGATAAAAATATTGACCTATGGTAAGAAATGCTACAACGAGATGTTTTTTCGCAACCGGCTTAAGCTTTCTGCAGTGACTCCTATGTAGGATGCAATGTGCTTTAAAGATACCCTTTGAAAGATCTCGGGCTTTTCGGATAGCAATTTCAGGTACCTTTCTTCTGCAGTCAGTGTCAGCAGGTCTATTTGTATCTGTTGCCGCTGAATAAACAATTGTTCCGCTATGGCTTTGCCGATCCAGATACCCATGGTGGATCTTGAATACAACTCTGACAGGTCTTTGTGTGTCAGGGAAAACAATTCGGAAGTTTCTAATGCCCTGGAATATATGATACTCGGCTTTTGGTTTAAAAATGAATAATAATCGGAGCTAAAACTATTGGCAACACAAAGGCTGATGCATGTTTCACTCCCTTTGCCTGCAATGAAATTGCCGACAGAACCCGTAGAAATGAAATTTATATAATGCTCTGTTTGATCAGCGTCCTTTATGATCTCGTTTTTCTTGAATTTTCTCAATTGCAATTTGGCCGCAAAAGAATCCCATAATTTTATATCAACATTTATATAGGGATCAAACGTGTTTTTTAATTGTTTTGCTATGTCGGTAAATTGGTTCATGTTTTTTATTCTATTAACGATCTCAGTCCTTCTCTGTAGGACGGATAGTTTGGTCCCCAGCCGAGTTCTTTCCTGATCAGTTCATTGGAAACCTTTGTATTCATGGTAAGTGTACAGAATACATGTTTCCCTGTGACAAGTCTCAAAATAAAGCCGGGGATCTTCACGACTTTCCCGGCATTAAATATTTTAGCTAAATATAACATGAAGTCTTTTACGCAGACACTTTCATCATCGCATATTATGAACCTTTTACCGATTGGTAATTTTTCAATGGCTAAGACATAGGCATCTGCACAATCTTCAACATGTATCCGTGGCAGGTAATTATCACCTCGACCAAGTAGTACAACCTTCCCGTTCTTTGCCATGGATATCATTTTGGTGAACATCCCCCCTTTTCCATAGATCTGGGCAGGCAGCATCTCTATGAGAGGGATCGAATTCCGTGTCTTAATGTCCGAGATCATTTCATCGTAACACGTTCCAAGTGCTGCCATTCCTTTTCTTGCAATGGGCCAGGTCTCGTCCGCCACTTCATTTCCTTTTGTCTCAAAACTTGCTCCCGAGGTCAGGATCAACGGGCAGGAAAGTTTTCGGGCGAGTTCAATGGTGTTTTGGAAATATTGCCTGGTAATACATTCGAGATCCCTGAATTTTTTGTTTGATATGCGACCCGGTCTGAAAGGGACCATTGCAGTATAAACCAAAACATCGAATTTTCCGGAGATTTCAAGCTTGTCAAACTGTAAAACATCTCCTTTTATGAACCTGACTTTTGATTTATCAAAAGGCATTTCACGGTCAGGATCTCTTGTAATCAGGGTCAGGTCATGGTTTCTTTGGATCAACTTTCTGACGATGTGCGAACCTAAAAATCCTGTGCCTCCGATGTGTAATACTTTCATACAATCAGTATTCCTTAGTCTTTAAGATAGAGTAAATGTAATGGTTTTTGTTAATCGGGGTAAAATCCCCGGTTCCGTCCACAAAATCCCCGGTTCCGTCCTCTCATACCCGGGGATTGGCCTGCTCGAAAAGCTGTTGGTACTCTTTGTTGTTAAAATGTAAATGCTGGCTGGAATCCACCCGGAACGGATAGTATTTGACTTTGTAGATACGGGCGGCGATCATACTGAGGATTATCGCTCCGGCAATGCCAATGAAAAAAGCGTTCCCGCTATCCTTGACAAATAAAGAGGCAATCGACTGCACAATCAATAATCCTAAAACGATAGCTGCGATCCTGACATAGATGCGCTTTGTCTTATGTTTTCTATATGTTTCTTCACATGATCTGCAAAGAGGGACCTGATAGGTGGTAGTTACCGTCCCCATTCCTATTGATTCCTCACTTATGGTCTTCATGGTATAAGTGTCGCTCATACATAAGCAACATTTACAAGGTAAATTATAACTCATACTCAGCCGTTTAAAGTGAACTTAACAATGCCAAATATTACAAAAAAAGTAAATACGTTAGCACCTGTTTCCGGATAAATACAGTAAACAGTACAGTGCATCAGTTACGAGAACAAGCCAAACTGCCCCTGGTGGGCAGGTTTCAGGCCTGACCAGGGGCAAAAACCCCACATAACTGCCCCTGGTGGGTATGTTTTAGGCCTGACCAGGGGCAAAAACCCCACATAACTGCCCCTGGTCACAATTTTCTAGAAACAGCCTAATAGCTAAACGCTTCATAAATAGGGTTTTAAGAAAATTTCATTTGGTCGGCGGCATACACCAGGGGCAAAAACCCCACATAACTGCCCCTGGTGGGCAGGTTTCAGGCCCCACCAGGTGTGAAACCCGGCAAAACTACCCCTGGTGGTTATCCTAAAAGAGTGAAAGTTTTTCCAAGCACCTCATTCCAAGCATGTTGCAAAATTATTGCATTACGCTTACTGAAAACCCCTTTAGCTTCAAAATGCGCTTAGTGAGTATCCGTCAAAGATGACCTTCACTTTCGCTCCCATGTTTGCTTCAAAAGAGGTAGATGTCAATGTTTCTCCGTTTCTTCCGGCAAAGACGTTAATTGTTGCAGGATTCTCAACAGGTTTTACGGTCACTGTACGATTTAATCCGGGATTGACTCTGTTCGACGGATCAATACTTTCCGTATTATCAACCCATAAATGAACAGGGTCCATGGAGTTGTTCATTAATTTGATTTCAATATACGCATCGTCCCTCAGACCTTCACATCCACTAATCCCAAGCAGAATCACAAGCATCGCTAAAGATTTTATTAAAGTCTTCATAGATAGATAATTAAAAAAATAAAATTATGTAAATTCTGATCTGTTTATAAAAATAATAAAAAAATATACATCATTATGTTCGCCTTAATTTTTTGTATCATTAATTACACCGGAATCCTTGAAAACAGGTTTTTACTTATATTTGAGGAACTGAACTCCCCATAAAAACCTACATAACTCCCCATAAAAACCTACCTAACTCCCATGAAAAAACCCATCCTTATCCTCACCCTACTGATAGCAGTATACAGCTGCACGCAAAAGCCTCAAACGCAAATCGCTCCGTGGGTTCCGTACGACGAATCCGCCCAGCTGGCCGAAAACGCGGACCACGACTCGGCAAGGATGCGCTTCCGGCTCATCCAGTCGCAGGTGCGCGACAAGAACCACATGCTGGCGACCATCTCGGCACAATTGAAAGACTTTTCACCGGAAGACTATCAAAGGCTCACCCCGCTGATCCTGGAGCAGAGCATTCCGGTGGTGCAGGGACATATCCTCGAGAAAAAACTAACGTACAAAGAGCTCACCCAGTGGTTCTTATACAGGATTGCCCTCTACGAGAACGACCCAAATACGATGCTCAATGCGGTCATCGCCATCAACCCCACGGCGGTTGAGGAAGCCCGCCAAAGGGACAAAAAGCGTACGGACGCGGACCACCCCATCTACGGGATACCGGTTCTGGTCAAGGACAATGTGAACGTGGCTGGAATGCCCGCCTCGGCAGGTGCCTGGCTGCTGAAGGACAACCAAGCGCCTGATGCAGAGATCATTCAGAATATCAAAGCAAAAGGAGGCATCATCCTGGGCAAAACCAACCTGAGCGAATGGGCCAATTACCTGTTTACGGGCGGGCCCAACGGGTTCAGCGCGGTGGGCGGTCAGACGCTCAATGCCTACGGACGCAGGATCTACGACACCGGAGGCTCCAGCTCGGGCAGCGGCGTGGCTATGGCGGCCAATTTTGCCATGGCGGCCATCGGCACCGAAACCTCGGGCTCCATCCTCTCCCCCTCCGGAAAAAGCTCCCTCGTGGGCCTCAAACCCACTGTGGGTCTGCTGAGTACCAGCGGCATCATTCCTTTGTCGAGCACCCTGGACACCCCCGGCCCCATGACCCGCTGCGTGGTGGACAACGCGATCCTCCTCTCGGCAATGGGAGGCAACGTTCCGGGCCCTGAATCATTGAAAACCGCGTCTCTGGAGGGCGTGCGCTTTGGGGTGATCAAACCTTTTCTGGCCGATTCCCTTTACAGGCTTGCCGAGTCAAGGATCGTCGCGCTGGGCGGGGTTACGGTGGAATTCGACCCCATACCGGTTGACTTGACCGGCTTTGGCGACCTGCTGAGTGCCGATATGAAGGCGGACCTTCCCCGGTACCTGGAGGAATTTGCCGAGGCTGCCGTCACCGCCCGGAGCATTGAAGAGATTATTGCCTTTAACCGGGAAGATTCGCTGCTCAGGATCCCTTACGGGCAGGCTATTTTTGAAGAGATGGCGCAGGTCAGCCTGTCTGCCGATGAGCTTGCCTCGCTCAGGGAACGGTTGCAAAGCGAAGGACGGCGGTTTTTTGACACGCCCATGGAAGCACACCGGCTGGACGCGATCCTTTCCATCGACAACCTGACCGCCGGCCAGGCCGCCGTGGCCAAATACCCCTGCATTACCGTCCCCATGGGCTACAACCAGGCCGGACCGACAGGCATCACCTTCGTAGCTAAATCCAATCGGGAAGCCTTCCTGCTGGAGATCGCCTGTGCCTATGAACAAGCCACCCGCGCCCGGAAGCTGCCGGAATAATGGCGCATCAGACTCCATTTGTGGCGCACTAAAAACTAATGATTGATTGCTCCTCCATCATGGCGTTTGTGTAGGTGGCTGGGGTGATCGGGCCGGTCTCAAAGTTGCCGACTTTTGTGTAGCTTTTTATTACAAACGGCTTTCCATTGGAAAACAACAAATTGGGACCGTCAGTGATCTGAAAGTGTAGGTGCGGGGCGGTCGAGTTTCCCGAGTTGCCCAGAAGGCCGATGGGATCTCCCTCTTTCAGGATATCTCCCTCGGATACCAGGAATTCGTTGGGCACACAATGGGCATACAAAGCATAACGGCTATTGCCGATATCCAGTATTACGTAGTTGCCGCCATATTCGTCCATTGTGGCAAATACGAGGTCATGGGCGTCTCCCCTGTTTTCCGGCCGGCCGTCGACCACTTTGAGGACTGTCCCGTCTGCGACTGCGTACAGGGTATCCCTGTAGTTGAAATAGGATTCGTTTACCTTGGGATCTCCCTCGAAAAAAACGTTCATCTGGTCGTTGAGCTGAAGGTTGTCAAAAGCGAACCTCTCTCCCCTCCAAAGATTTCCGTCAACAAAAAAGAGCGTGTAAAAATGATAGTCATTTGTGGACTGGTTTATGAAGATCCAGTTATCTCCTTTAACCGGAGAAGCAATGGACAATGGTGTCTTGTCGGTTCGAGGTGTAAATATTCCGCCTTCAACCGTTATCTCTCTGTTGGTCAGGGTATCTTTTAGTATAAACCTGTGAGAGATCCTGGTTGGTATATTTTTGCTTAATTCTATGGGCAGCTGGATAGAGAGGTAATAATGGAAAATTTCATCGGAGGTAAATACGGGAATGAACGGAATGGGATTTTTATGCACATGTGGCAAGTCCTCCTCTTCAATCGTTTGCAGCATTCTTTTTGTGTTGTGATCCAGAATCTGTATCTGCTCAAGCTTGAGCCCCTCCTCCTCCCACTCCCAGGTTTTCAGTGTGTAGGGAATCCTGTGATATACCTCGGTCTTAAATGGTGTGTCATTAATGACAACCTCGATCTTCCTGTTCCCGAACGGGCACAACATTCTTTCACATGAAAACAGAATCAACACCGAAAAAACGAAAATCAGAGACTTTTTCATGGGTTTTTTGTTGTAAATGTATGTAATTTATGTATTAAATCCAAATAACCGAGTATTTTTTAAATTTATTTCAATCATTACTATCGGGGATGCACTCTCAGGGGCCTTCTGCCCCTGCCGCATGGCAAACCCCGAGAGGTTATTAGTGTGTTTTAGATTCGGCTAAGCTGCTTTTTTACGTTCATATTCTGCTCTGT
>MWDG01000087.1 GCA_002070455.1 Deltaproteobacteria bacterium ADurb.Bin151 | reverse complement strand
AAATTGCGTTTGATGAGATTCCATGGAATAGAAAGAGACGCTTGGAAAAGGTATGGAAAGGGCGGAAATCCATCCTATGATATTATGGAGCCGGGATACAAATATAATATGCCGGATCTGCTGGCGGCTTTGGGGCTGGCCCAGATGGAACGATGGAAAGAATTCAACGACCGCCGTCAGATTCTGGCGGAACTTTACCTGGATGGCTTGAAAGGTTTGCCGAAACTGGATTTGCCTCAGGTACCCGAATATGAGCACACCCATGCCTGGCATTTGTTTATTGTGAAGGTAAAGGATTATCCCCGGGATGCCTTTATGGAGAAACTGGCGGACTATAACATTGGTTACGGTCTGCACTTTCCTGCTGCTCATGCATTGTCTTATGTCAGGAAAAAATTTGGCTGGGTAGGAAGGTCACTTCCGGAAACAAAACGGGCGGCCGAAAGAATTATATCGCTGCCCCTGTTTCCTGATATGACGGAAAATGATGTTCATTATGTCTGCAGAGCGGTAAAGGAGATTCTAAAATGATCAGGGTGCAGGTCTCAGTAGTCATTCCGGTATATAATGAAGAAGCAAACCTGTCGGCATTGATGGGCAGGCTTTTACCGGTCATGAACGATATGGGAAAAAGCTTTGAAGTCATCCTGATCGATGACGGCAGCCAGGACAATTCCCTTAAACTTTTGAAAGAATTTGCATCGAATCCCAGGGTAAGGGTTGTGGAACTTACCAGGAATTATGGCCAGCACGCGGCCATTATGGCAGGATTTTCCATTGTGCGCGGGGATATGATAGTGACTCTGGATGCGGATTTACAGAACCCTCCTGAAGAGATCCCGAATCTGGTCCGCGTGATGGAAGAGGGAGGCTACGATGTTGTCGGCACCATTCGAAAGGGACGGAAAGATTCCTTCCTTCGTATCTTGCCGTCAAAGATCATCAACATGGTCGCACGCAAAATTACCGGTGTGAGCATGCGCGACTGGGGTTGCATGCTGCGCGCTTACAGCCGTCCGGTGGTTGAACGAATGATCGAATGCCACGAACGGGCTACGTTTATTCCCGCACTGGCGACGGTTTTTGCCAAACGCGTTACGGAAATAGAAGTGGCACACGAAGAGCGGTTCGGCGGGAAATCGAACTATCCGCTGCGAAAGCTCATCAATCTTCAGTTTGACCTTGTGGCTTCCTTTTCCAATCTGCCCATCAAACTGATTATGTACGGAGGCATCCTCATGTCCTTCATGGGGGTTTGCTTCGGTGTGTTTCTGGCTGTTGCCCGTCTGGTTTACGGGGTCCGCTGGGCGGCCGAAGGCATTTTTACTTTGTTTGCGGTCCTGTTTGTCTTTGTCGGCCTGCAGTTTTTTGCCCTCGGGGTGATCGGTGAATACATTGGCCGCATCTATGGCCAGGTGCGCAAGCGGCCTGAATATGTCATTGAAAATATTTATTGTGCAAGCGAGGAAGGCGATATTCGTTGAAAACAGTAGCCCTGGCCTATCACAATATGGGAATCACCGGGCTTACGGCCCTGGCTCGCCACGGTTTTGAAATTGCCGCCGTCTTTACGCATGAGGACGATCCCGGAGAGAACTGCTGGTTTGGTTCGGTAAAGGACTGGGCCCGGCAGCAGGGGATTCCCTGCTATACAACCGATCATATCAATCATGAGGAATGGGTGGACAGGATAGCGTCTTGGAAACCCGATGTTCTTTTTTCCTTTTATTACCGCAAAATGATCGGGAAAAAACTCCTGGAGATTCCGAGGCTGGGAGCACTGAATTTGCACGGATCGCTTTTGCCCGCCTACCGCGGGAGATGTCCCGTGAACTGGGTGCTGGTGAAGGGAGAAGAAAAAACCGGCGTCACTCTTCATTTCATGGTTGAAAAGCCGGACGCGGGCGATATTGTCGGCCAGAAAGAAGTGATCATTGAATTTCATGATACCGCCCGGACACTGTATGATAAACTCTGCGAGGCGGCGGATGGTTTGCTGGATGATCTGCTCCCGGTCATTAAAACCGGGCAGATACCGCACAAAAAGCAGAATCTGTCCGATGGCAGTTATTACGGAGGGAGACGTCCCGAGGATGGCCGCATCGACTGGACAAGGCCGGCCAGAGTTATTTACAACCTCATTCGCGCCGTGACGGACCCTTATCCGGGGGCCTTTGCGATTACGGAAAATGGAAACAGAATGATCATCTGGCGCGCCCTGCCGGTAGAGAAACGTGATATGAATGGGCAGGCAGGTGACACGGACAGTTCAGGTGAGGATGTTCTTGTGAAAACGGGCGAAAATGCTATAAAACTTCAGGAAATTGAGATACAGGGCAGAAGATTAAGAGGTCCTGAAATCGGTGATTTTTTTAAAACGGGAAAGGTGACGAAACTTACATGAAGATATTAATACTGGGCGTAAACGGTTTTATCGGACACCATCTGGTGAACAGAATCCTGGAAGAGAAGCCTGACTGGCAGGTTTTCGGAATGGATTTAGGGACAGAACGCATTGGTGCTGCATTGAACAATCCACAGTTCAATTTTCTGGAGGGGGATATCTCCATCAACCGGGAGTGGATCGAGTATCACATTAAAAAATGCGATGTGATTATGCCGCTGGTTGCCATCGCTACGCCGAAAGCCTATGTGGAAGACCCTATCGGGGTATATCATCTGGATTTTGAAATGAACATGAATATCATCAAGCAATGCGTGAAATATCATAAACGTGTTGTTTTCCCTTCAACATCGGAGGTTTACGGGGCATGCAATGACCCGGAATTCCATGAAGACGAAAGCTATCTGGTTGTCGGACCGATCCGGAAGGAACGTTGGATTTATTCCTGCTGCAAGCAACTCCTGGATCGGGTCATCTATGGATACGGCACGAGAGGACATCTGGAATTCACGCTGTTTCGGCCGTTTAACTGGATCGGGCCGAGGCTTGACTCCCTGGACACGGCGAAAGAGGGAAGCTCCCGTGTGGTAACGCAGTTCATTGCCGAACTGCTCCTGAAGCGGCCGATTAATCTGGTTGATGGCGGCCTGCAGAAACGCTGTTTCACTTACGTGGACGACGGGATTGCCGCGTTAATGAAAATTCTGGAGAATAAGGATGACATCTGCAGAAATGAAATCATCAACATCGGAAATCCGGACAATGAATGTTCGGTGAAGGAACTGGCTGGGATTCTCAAAAAATTATTTCAGGAGCACCCGGACCATCAGAAGGATTCAATCTATTCGGATATTATTGAGATTCCCGCCGACTCATATTACGGTAAAGGCTATCAGGACATCTACACGCGCAAGCCAAGCATTGAGAAGGCAAAAAAGCTGCTGGTATGGGAACCGAAAGTGGATTTGCATCAATCCCTGCGGCTGACACTGAATTCATTCCTGGAAGAAAATAAGACCATAACCGTTTAACAGGTATGCGCGGAACGCTTTATGGGAATGCTGGGGTTAAAAATTGACGTCGATACCTACTGGGGTATGAGAAACGGTGTTCCCCGTCTGCTCAGGACGTTAAGGGATTTTCATATTCAGGGGACTTTTTTTTTAAGCATTGGACCGGACAACTCGGGACGGGCGATGCTGCAGCTTATAAAAAATCCGCGTTTCTTAAAAAAAATGATGAAGACGAAGGCGGCCAGTCTTTATGGCTGGAGAACCGCCTTTTATGGAACGCTTTTGCCTGCGCCGATGATCGCGCTGTCTTTTCCCGATCTTGTTTTGCAAATTGTGGATGAAGGCCACGAGGTGCAATTTCACGCGTGGGACCACCGCCGCTGGCAGGATGAATTGGCGGCGAAACCGGAAAGATGGATTGAACAGTGGTTTGAGGCCGGAATCAGCGGTTTTGAAAAACTGACCGGACGGAAACCGACGGCATTCGGTGCGCCGTCCTGGCTGATTGACGACCGGGTTTTACAGATTATCCAAAAATATCATTTTGAATATTTAAGCTGCACCCGGGCAAAGACGCCTTTTATCTATGACAACCTTGCCATTCTGGAAATTCCGTCCGATCTGCCGTGTTTCGAAGAACTCGATCCGCGAAAAGATGTGGCGATACTGATCAACATGATCGGAGATGGAGGAAATCACGTCCTCCCCGTTCATGCTGAAGTCGAGGGCGGGATTTTCGAGGAGAAGTTCAGAGAGCTTTTAAAAAGCGTTATGGCAGGTGGTATCAAGGTCACAGGACTGCAAAGTATGAAAGCCGGTCTCGACATCCGTCATCTGACCAGAAGAAAGCCTGAAATGGAACTGCTGCCCGGCAGGCACTCCCCCTGTGCTGTATAGCCGGCATATGGACATAAGAAATTGAAATAATTAATAATATTAATATATAACGTCCTTTTTAAGACATCCTTTGAGGCCTCTTGTGCTTGACATCGGTTTTTTGATGTGTTAACCACTTTATTCAATCAGGCTTGAAACAGGTTTTTTGGGCTTCAGTCAAAGGAGAACGATGTCGGATAACTTCTTTACGTTGATGATCATACCTCGCCGAAAGAGCGCAGTTAAAAAGATTTCTCTTTCGAGTAATCTGGTTCGTGGTCTTCTTATCGGGTCTCTTCTAGCCATTCTTTTAAGCCTCTATGTTGTATATGATTACGCAAGCATCAAAAGAGATCGTGCGGAGCTTGCCCGCTTAAGGCAGCTAACCGTCCAGCAATCCAGAGAGATCATCGGCCTGGCAGTGAAAGTTGACGAATTTGCAGACCGGATGGAAGAGTTCAAGCAGTTTGACAGACGATTAAGGCTCATGGCGTCCGAGGACATCGGACAGGACAAGAAAATCCCCCTGGGCATTGGAGGTTCAAACAGCACTCAGATCAACTTAAAAGAGCTGATCAACAAGGATCAGGAAACGCTTGTTTCCGGTATACATAAGAGCTTAACCCAGCTGAATGAAGATGCCAACGAAAGGGAGCAGAGTTTCAACGAGCTCCTGATCTTTCTTCGGGAGCAGAAGTCCATTATTGCCGCAAAGCCGTCCATCTGGCCCGTCAGGGGATGGGTGACATCCGAATTCGGATCCCGGAAGAATCCTTTCGGATCGGGGAACGAATTTCATAAAGGCATTGACATTGCAACAGGGATGGGAAAAGAGGTCGCAGCCCCGGCAGATGGACTTGTTGTTGAAGTCGGTCACGGCTCCGATGAAGGCAACATGGTCAGGATCGAACACGGCTACGGTCTTTCCACAAGTTATTTGCACTTAACAAAACCGGCTGTAAAACAGGGAACCCGTGTCAAACGGGGCGAGCTGATAGGATATGTCGGCAGTACCGGACGCAGCACGGGGCCGCATCTCCATTATGCCGTTTACGTAAATAATGTTCCGGTCAATCCAAGAAAATACTTGAAATAATCAACCAATCTGAATTAATATTCTTAATTGTCAATCCGGGGGGAGTTTTAAAGGAATGCTTTATTGTCCGGGTAACTTGTTTTCCCGATAAATAGGGGTTTTTATTAAGGGATCAAATGTGTTAAAATACACCGGTTACAATGCCGGTTTTTTTTTAAAAGGTGACCAATGCTGGGTGCAATCCTGAAAAAAATAGTGGGAACAAAGAATGACAGGGAACTCAAAAGACTGTCCGTGCTGCTGGATGAAGTGAATCATTTTGAAAAAGAAATGATTGGGCTCAGCGATGCCGAGCTTCAGGCGAAAACGTCCTATTTCAGGGAAAAACTTCAAGGCGGTTTAACACTCGACGATATTTTGACGGAAGCGTTTGCTGTAGCCCGGGAAGCCTCTCGCCGGACGTTAATGATGCGCCCTTTTGATGTGCAGGTGATCGGAGGCATTGCCCTCCATGAGGGGAAAATAGCGGAAATGAAGACCGGTGAGGGTAAGACGCTTGCCGCCACAATGCCTCTGTATCTGAACGCACTGGACGGCATGGGCTGCCATGTGGTTACCGTCAATGATTATCTGGCGCGCCGCGACGCGGAGTGGATGAGTCCGATCTATCATTTCCTGGGATTGACGGTCGGAGTCATTGTGCACGGCATGGATGATGACGAACGCCGTGTTGCCTATGCAGCGGACATTACCTACGGCACGAATAATGAATTCGGATTTGACTATCTTCGGGATAATATGAAATTCAATCTTGAAGATTATGTTCAGCGGGAGTTCAACTTTGCGATTGTTGATGAAGTGGACAGCATTCTGATTGATGAGGCCAGGACACCGCTGATCATTTCCGGCGCCTCGGAAGAATCAACGGACAAATATTATAAAATCAACCAGATTATCCCGCGTTTAAAGAAAGACAAAGATTATACGATTGAAGAAAAAAGCAAGACGGTTGTCCTGACGGAAGAAGGTGTGTCCAGCGTTGAAAAATATCTAAATGTTCAGAACCTGTATGAGCCCCGAAATATTGAAATTGTGCATCATGTCAACCAGGCCCTGAAGGCCCACACGCTGTTTAAACGCGATGTGGACTATCTGGTCAAGGACGGACAGGTGATCATTGTCGATGAATTCACCGGACGGGTCATGCCCGGCAGGAGATACAGCGACGGTCTGCATCAGGCGCTGGAGGCCAAGGAAAAAGTTAAGATCGAGAGAGAAAATCAGACCCTGGCCTCTATTACCTTCCAGAATTATTTCAGAATGTACAAAAAACTGGCTGGAATGACCGGGACGGCTGATACGGAAGCCGAGGAGTTCAAGAAGATCTACAATCTTGAGGTTTTGGTCATCCCGACTAATATGCCGATGATCCGCGATGATAATAATGACTTGATCTACAAGACAGAGGAAGAAAAAATCAAGGCTGTCATTGATGAAGTAAAAGACCTCAATAAAGCTAAGCGCCCTGTTCTGATCGGCACTATTTCCATTGAGAAGTCCGAACTGCTTAGCAAGTACCTCACCCGGGCGGGAGTGAAGCATCATGTGCTCAATGCAAAGAATCATGAGAAAGAAGCGGAAATTGTCGCCCAGGCAGGACAACCCGGACAGGTCACAATTTCTACAAACATGGCCGGCCGCGGGACGGACATTAAGCTCGGAGAAAATGTCGCTGAAATGGGAGGGCTCCACATTCTGGGAACGGAAAGGCATGAAAGCCGCCGGATTGATAATCAGTTGAGGGGACGATCCGGCCGTCAGGGGGACAAGGGGTCATCGCGTTTTTACCTTTCGCTGGAAGATGACCTGCTCAGGGTTTTCGGAGCGGACAGGATATCTTCCGTAATGGAGACCATCGGCATTGAAGAAGGCCAGCCCATCGAACACAAATACATCTCCAGGGCAATCGAAAATGCTCAAAAGAGAGTTGAAGGACAGAACTTCGATATTCGAAAGCATCTGCTCGATTATGACGACGTCATGAACAACCAGAGAAAAGTCATTTATGAGCAACGTAAAAAAGTGTTGCGTGGCGAGGACTTATGGTCTGATGTCGAAGAAATGGTTGAGGAAATTACCGGCGATCTTTTGCCTGAATTTGTGGGAGAAAAAAACAATCCTCAGGAATGGAACCTAAAATCCCTTAATGACGCAATCTTCAAACAATTTAATTTGAGGATGGATGTCAGCACGGCACCGGGGATGACTTCGGTCGACGCCATTCAAAGTTTCATCATGGAGAATGTGCAAAAATATTTGCGCGAAAAAGAAAAAGAATTCGGCCCGGAGCTGATGAATTACCTCATGAAAGTCATCATGCTACAGGCCATTGATACCCACTGGAAAGAGCACTTGCTCTCCATGGATCATCTGCGGGAAGGAATCGGTCTGCGCGGCTATGGTCAGAAGGACCCGATCAGAGAGTATCAGCGTGAAGGGTATGCCATGTTTATGGAAATGATCAGCCGCATAAAGATGGATACCCTGGAAAAACTCTGCCTGGTCAGAATTCAGAGGGAAGAGGAAGTCGAGGAAATCAGGCAGAAACAGAAACAGGATTATATATTGAGTCGCGGTGAAGACACGCCGGCAAACCAAACCATCAGGCATGAAACAAAGGTTGGGCGGAATGATCCCTGTCCCTGCGGTAGCGGCAAGAAGTATAAAAAATGCTGCGGGGCTTAAGATTTCTCACAAGGAGCTGCTGCAATGGTAAAATCGACCATCAATAAAGTAAGCGTGCCCGGTTTTTTAGCCAACGGAGTTGCTGCGGGCATCAAAGGCGGTGACCAGAAGGATCTGGGACTGATTTATTCCACAGTTCCTGCAAAGTCAGCCGCGATGTTTACAAAAAATATTTTCAAGGCCGCACCCGTTTTGATTGATGCAGAAAGGCTCAAAAGAGGAATAGCCCAGGCGATTATTACCAACAGCGGCTGTGCCAACGCGGCCACCGGTAAAGAAGGGATGCAGGACGCGCTGGCCGTTTCTGCGGCGGCAGCCAGACAGTTAAAAATTCCCGAAGAACATCTTCTGGTTTGTTCGACGGGCGTCATCGGGAAAAGGCTGCCGGTGAAAAAAATTGAAACCGGTATCGGTAAACTGGTCAAGGGGCTGAATGAATTTGGCATCGAGGATGCCGAAGCGGCCATGATGACCACGGATAAATACCCCAAAATATCCATCCGCAAAGGGATCGTTGGTGCCAGGGATATCACCATCTGCGGGATTGCCAAAGGCGCCGGCATGATTGAACCCAATATGGCGACCCTGCTCACGTATGTGATGACCGA
>MWDG01000086.1 GCA_002070455.1 Deltaproteobacteria bacterium ADurb.Bin151 | reverse complement strand
TAAAGAACCCATCAGGCAGATCGGCCGGTTCTGTTCATCCGTAACAAGGTGCGCTGAAATCTGAATCATCACAGCCCGTCCGTCCCTGGCATTGGCAGTGATCTCCCCATGCCAGTTGCCCTTCTCAAACACTTGCTGAAGGATCTTTTCAACCTCCTGCTGGGACTTCACAAAAGTGAAAATAGATCGCCCGATCACTTCGGAAGCATCATCGCTGCCCCACAGGCGGAGAAAGGCCTCATTCACATAGGTGATGCGTCCCTCGAGATCGCCGAAAACGATGGCATTGATGGAAGAGGCAATCGCATGGTCCTTGATGCGCAGTTCCTCATACGCCTGCCGGGTGCGGGTGATATCGACGAAGGAACAAAGAGTGCCGACAGGCTCGCCGTTCTCTGCGCGCACCAGACTGGCCGACATGTGAGAAACAACCCGTGAACCGTCCTTCTTCCGCCCGGCTACCTCGCCCATCCAGCTGCCCTTTTCCCAGAACTCTACCAAAAGACGGGTCGCCTCTTCCTGGTCATCGGCAAACGACAACACCGACCTGCCAAGAATCTCCTCCAGTGTATAACCTGTAAGTTCAAGGGCGGCGGCATTCGCGTAGGTCACACGGGCCTCCAGATCTCCGAACGCAATGCCGTTGACGGCGGAATCAATCGCCGTGCTCTTGATCCGCAATTCCTCGAACGCCTGCCGGGAGCGGGTGATGTCTATGAAGGAACACAACGTACAGATCGGATTGCCGTCATCATCGCGCACAAGACTGGCCGACATGTGGACAACAACCCGTGAGCCGTCCTTCTTCCGCCCGACCACCTCGCCGCTCCAGCTGCCCTTTTCCCAGAACTCTACCAAAAGACGGGCCGCCTCTTCCTGGTCATCGGCAAACGACAACACCGACCTGCCTAGAATTTCTTCCAGTTTATAGCCTGTAAGTTCAAGGGCAGCAGCGTTTGCGTAAGTTACACGGGCTTCCAAATCTCCGAACGCAATACCGTTGACAGCGGAGTCAATTGCCGTGCTCTTGATCCGCAATTCCTCGAACGCCTGCCGGGAACGGGTGATATCTACGAAGGAACTCAACGTACAGATGGGATTGCCCTTGTCATCCCGGACAAGACTTGCCGACATATGGATGACCAATTGTGAACCGTCCTTCTTCCGCCCGGCCACCTCACCGCTCCAGCTGCCCTTTTCCCAGAATTCGGTCAGGATGCGTGCCGCTTCCTCCTGGTCATCGGCAAACGACAACACCGACCAGCCGAGAACTTCATCCAGCGTATAACCGATCATCCTACTGGCGGCGGCGTTTCCGTAAGTCACCCGGCCTTCCAGATCCCCGAAAGTAATACCGTTGACGGCGGAGTCAATAGCGGAACTCTTGATGCGCAATTCATCAAGCGCCTGCCGGGTGCGCGTGATGTCTATGAAGGAACACAAAGTACTAATTGGACTGCCGTCATCATCCCGGACAAGGCTTGCGGACAGGTGGAGAAAAATAAGAGAGCCGTCCTTCTTCCGCCCGTCCACCTCGCCCATCCATTTGCCTTTTTCCATAAACTCGGAAAAGATTCGGGAAGCCTCTTCTTCGGAATCCGCGAACGTCAGGACGGACCGGCCAAGAACTTCCTCAAGCGTGTAACCTCCCAAAAGTTCAAGGGCGGCAGCATTCGCATACGTTATTCTCGCTTCCGAATCCCCGAAAACAATACCGTTGACGGCGGAGTCAATAGCGGAACTCTTGATGCGCAATTCTTCAAGAAGGCGGGCGTGGCTAATTTGATTGATCGACGATGTCATGATGTTGTATGGAAACGGTTGTAAGATACATTAAAGCCAATCATTGTGTCATTCCCGTATGCGAGGCTATGTCATAATTGTAAAATTTGTCATTCCGAACGTACGTGAGGAATCTTAATGCATTGAATTTATTAAGAACAAGATTTCTCGCTACGCTTCAAAATGACACGAAAATGGAATGCGAAACAGTCTCTGCACGGCTATGCCAGAGAAAAGCAGTTAAACAAAGCTCTTGTTGTAATGCCTGAAATCAAAACTCACAGACGGCGCCTGTCAACGCGACGGGTACGAGCGGTTCCAGAGCGAGGTGGATCCGCCTCCCCAATACCATTGATTGGTGCCATTATTGGCCCAGGGGTGATGGTAGTACATGCTGTCAGGACCCGAGGCAGGCAGGTAGTTCAGGGTAGGACCGGCGCTGACGGTTTCAGTGGACCCGCTCGTCTGCGTAAAATTGACCGATCCTGCTTTGTCGATGGTTCCGGCGGACCTTGCTTCTTCCGGGCTTACTATTCCCGTCACGGAAGCATTCGTCAGGGCCAGTTCTTCTTCATCGACCTTCTGCATTTGTGCAGAGGCCGGCGATGCAAGCACCGCGAAAACCAGAAACACCGCACAAAGAATTGACAAGCTAATCTTTTTTTTCATTTAGGTTTTCTTTCGTTTCGTCTCCACTGTGATAACGTCTTGTTTGCTGATTCTGATCTACCCCCGGTTTCGTAATTCCGTCACTCCCTGTCTGATCGTAAAAATCACTCGAAAAAGAAACGACTTTTTCATTATGGCGTTATGGTGGCGTTGGTCCAGTTAAACTTGTATCCCCCCGTGGTCGGGTTGCGTTCCAGGGACAGGTAAAAACCGCCATTTGTGGTGGAAATCGACGCCGCACCGAGATTTGCCCTGCTCATATTTGTGACGCCGTTATCGACGGTTCCACTGAAACTGTTGAAATTTGCGCTGATGGTTCCTGTCAGATCGTTTGTCCCGATGCGAAGGTATTCGAGCTGGCGGGTCGCAGGATCGTTCGGGTTGGTAAATTTCATTTCGACGTAAAGCCCCTTGGCAAACAAATCTGCACCTGAACTGCCCAGAGAGACATTCGTCCAGTCGTTGTCCCACCCTGTCGTTGTCCCATTGTTATAGTGGCCCATCTTCAGAGAGGAAACTTCCGTCCAGGTGCGCAGATCCATTCCATGGAAATCCGCACGCATAATACCCGTTACGTCATCGCGTGTGAAAGTTGAAAATCCATGGGCATAAACATCCGCCATTTCACTGTCGGTAAGCTCAGTCGGTTCGGCACCCCAGAGCGGTGCAGGCAGGAAAGCCATCCACGTAATGAGGATAAAACCGGACAGGCAAATGCCTATTTTTTTTAATACTGCCTTGTGCATCTTTTTCCCCTGACGAGTCTAATGAACTGTTTCAAATTATTTTAACAGATTTTGGTCCCCTTCATCAACCTAAATCCAGGATGTTCTGCCATAAAAACACATAGAGAAACGATCCCATTAAGAGATACAGACCTCTCAAGTCGTATATAAAGATATAGAAGAATGACGGGCATGTAAATACTCCCAAAGGGGTATTTTGTCTGTTTTTTGTTAAGCTGTACTAATCGATGCCAGCTAAGAGCAGAAAAACTAAATCATGTAAAATCAATAACTTAAGCTTATTGTGTCATTGCGAGCCGCCTCTCAGGCGGCGTGGCAATCTTATGAACAGGATTTCTCCCTTCGGTCAAAATGACAAACTGTCGATACGCACAATCCAAAGGGTTATGACACAGAGGAAACAGCCAAACGGTAATCTTACCTATTTGGCAACGCGAACAGGAAGGACCCTGTACATTTTTTTGACCTCTTCTGACCGTTCATCCCAGTGCGTGCGGCCATGATCAAAATTGAAGTAGGCGGCATCGGAATCTTCCCTTTCTGCAGCCCAGGGACAGCAACAGGATAAATCAATCAAATTTGTCAGATAAATTTCATATTTCGGGAAACAGGCCTGATGTTTTGGGTTGCTTTTGTCAAACAATTCCGCCAGTTCATCCTTCTTCGGCAATCGCCAGTCTGTGTAACCGCCGCCACGAAAATTTTCGCAATACTTTTGCGCGCTATACCAGTCAATATCCCGCCCGTTATCTTTTGCCGCCCACATCAGGTTCGTCTGTGTATCCAGAACAGTCTCATTGTCGTATGCTATAAAACGATCATCCCTCCTGATCTCCTTGGGGGGAGTAGCGGGGCGGCTTGCCATGGCCAATTCGCCCTTTTTGTCTTCAATTTCTTCGCCTGATTTCGGGCGGCTTACATCCTTATCTTTTTTGATCTTGTCCTGATCACCTCTGTATTGAGGCAGATATTTGGGAACAACAGGAGGTGTGTAGACAAAAGCCTTGCGCGGTGCAACCGATTCCGAGATCATTCTGTCCAATAATTTCTCTCCAACCGAACCTGCAGGGATATCATTCCATTCACCCGACAGACTTTTCGGTGACGAATAAATAACGTTCCCCTTATCATCATAAAAAGTAACAGAAATGTTTTTGATTTTTTTATTTGCCTGGTCGATCTCCAGCATTTCGGTGTAATATTCCAACGAGGCAGGACTGTCGGGTGCTTTACCGATGCCTTTGAGAATGGAATAATATTTTGTCTTTCCTTCCGGGCTTAATTTATTTTTGGTCCATGCGGAGGCAATGTTCTTTTTTACCTCTGTAATCCTGCTTTTGTCATAGTACATATCCCCGATATCATTTGAACCGTAGTATACCCAGTCTTCCGCCCACGCCTGACTAGCAAGCATTAAAAGAATTACTAAACAAATTATGTTCTGAACATTTTTTGTCTGCGTCATTTTTTCTCTCGAGAGTGAATGCCTCTTCGGACTGCTCGGGGAGCAATCCCTACAACAACCACAGACGAATCACATCGGACTGCTCGGGGAGCAGTCCCTACAGTGTGACTTTTTCTATGTCCCCCTCTGGAGGGGGTTAGGGGGAGGTTGTAACAAACACCTCCGTCACTTCGTGACACCTCCGCCGGCGGAGGACACCTACAAGGTTTGCCCCTCTTGCGGGTTACGTTTTGTTTGTCGCCCTCTGGAGGCAAACTGTGTCGCAATTCTTCTTTGTCATTACGAGACGCCTCTCAGGCGTCGTGGCAATCTCATGTCTTCGTGAACTTATGAGATTGCTTCGGTCGTTTCCCTCCCTCGCAATGACATGAGGAGTGTCATTTTTGTCTATTGCGTATTCTGGTTTTACTTACCTGCCAGTATAATAATTATTCTTAAAAAAGAAAAAATACAATGACTATTTATGATGAATGAAAACCTTGTGTGTTTGTTGAGACGTGCAGTTTGCTGATTTTCAGGGAATGCATTTCAGGCAAAACTATTTACGGACGGTTGTGACGGAGGCGGGCTAATTTGTTTCAGCCACAAGGCATAACAATCTCCGGGAACATTGGCACGTAAGCATCTTCAGTTCATTGTCTCCTGCCTGTAGCGCGTATAAAGCAGAGCGGCTTCGGTGCGGTTGCGGATATTTGTTTTTTCGAAGATGTTGCGGACATGCGTTTTGACGGTCTTGGCGCTTAAGAAAAGCTTCTGCGCAATTTCTTCATTCGTCATGCTTTCACTGACCAGCGCGAGGATTTCTTTTTCGCGTCGGGAAATGGTTTTCATTTTGTTGAGCTGATCGCTCGTGGGGGATTTGACAATGCCCTTCCTTCCGCATTCCCGGATAAGTTCATCACAGACGCGGCCGATCAGATCACCGGAAAGCCAGATTTCGCCGCGTGCGACCACGCGAATGCATTTGACGATTTTTTCAGGATCAAGATGATCGATCAGGAAAAACCCGCGCGCGTTTCCCTTCATCATGGCAAGAATATCCTGCTCGTGAAAACGTTCTCCGATGACAATGGTCCGCGTGAAGGAAAGCTTCTGCATGTACTCTATGACCACCGGCATGGATAGGGCAGCCGTTTCACGAAGGATATCCTGGTCAAGAATGGCAACATGGGGCGAGAGCTTGACCATTTTGTTCATGAACGCCAGGCCTCTTTCGGATTCATGGAGAATATTCTGAATCACCATGGAACCGATGACGCTGATATCGGTTTCACCGCGAAGGCAATCCTGCAGACGCGCCTGGGATGCCTCGTCAGTACACATCATAGCCAGCTTAATCATTTGCTCTACCCTCCGTCATGATCTGTCATTCACATTTTCAAAACATGATCAACAGATGTAAAACAGTATGGTACGGTATGGTTCGGTATGGTACCTAGCAAACGTAATACATGAATGTCAAGATTTTTTCCATTATTACTTACAGTACCGTTTTGTACTATAGTATGGTAAAAACAAGAAAGATTTTTGCCTTTTGCAATCACGGATGGACGTTCCTTTTTTCTATTAAATATTTAATTTTATTGCATTATTTAATTTGCAAATCCCTTCGGATACCCTCTTACACAGGCTGAATTGCACTTTTTCCTGATCTGTTATATAATGAATAAAAATTATTGTTCCGGCAAATAAAATTTTAAATAATGAATATTGCCTTCCCTTCCTGTCCACCTCTGGAGGGGCCTTCATTATTGTCTCCCTCTTTGATGGGGTGCTTCCTTTTCATGTCCCCCTCTGGAGGGGGCCAGGGGGAGGATTCGGATTGCTCGGGGAGCAATCCCTACAACAACCTCCACCAGCGGAGGAGGACAGGGACACTTCGACGAGCTCAGCGACCTTTGAACTTGAACCTTTTGCCTTTGTCCTTGATCCTTGCATCATGTCCCCCTCTGGAGGGGGCCAGGGGGAGGATTCGGATTGCTCGGGGAGCAATCCCTACAACAACCTCCGCCAGCGGAGGACAAATTTCTTTAGTTTGGAAATGAGACCATAAAATGTCGCAGTATCCGCAGCACATGAAAATGTCCGAGTTGAGCACCCGCGCAAAAATACCCGTGGATACCATACGAAACTATGCCCGGAAAGGACTTCTGCCCAAACCGATCAAGACAGGAAAAACCATGGCCTACTACACGGTCGAACATATCGACCGGCTGAGAAAGATCCATTCCCTGCAGAAGCAAGGTCATTCCCTGGAAGAAATAAAGAGCAGCCTGAATCAAGCCTCAAGCGACGTTCCGTCCAGTCTTCAACCCGGTACGCTTTATACAAGCAAGCGCACGGCTATCATCAAAGCCGCTCTCGAGCTTTTTCGGGAAAAGGGTTATCAAACCACAAATATCGATGATATCGTCACCTGTGCGGGCATCGGGAAAAGCACTTTCTACCAGTATTTCAGAAGTATGGAATATCTGTTCTTTGAATGCAGCCGGCATACGTTCCTTGATTTCACAAAAAATTATTTCTCTGTCCGGAAAGATGATGACGGATTGTCGCGTTTATGGAGCCGTGGCCATACCTTCATGCGCACCTACCGCTACATGATCGATATGTTTAATCTCGTTCGGGGTGCCTTTATGAAGGAAGGCAACCGCATCCGGAAGAAACTCGAAGAAGACATCATGCATGATTTTATCAAGGCCATAGAAACCGACCTTGTTGCGGCATCCAAAAAGGAAAATATTCATTTTCCCGATCTTCATCTCCTGGCCTATCTGTTTATGGGCGCGACAGAGTATGTTTATTATTACTTCAAACTTCATCCGGATGCCAGCATCGATGATGTCTACACAAAAAGCTGGGATATCATTTTCAATGTCAACGGTCACTACACCGGACCGGAAGTTGAGGAGTTGATGAGCTATCCCGCGGCAATCGCGGCCTGTGGCGAAAAACTAATTCAAGGTGAGCTGAAACAGGAAGACCTCATGAAGATCTCCGAGCTTTCCAGAAGGTCCGGCATTCCGGTATCCACCATCAGATATTACATCCTCGAAGGCCTCCTTCCCGAAGCGATGAAAACCGGGAAAACCCGCGCTTACTATTGCGGCGTCCATCTGAAGGCATTGGATCTTATCCGACGAAAACAGATTGATGAAAAAAAACAACTCAACCGGATTCGGGAAGAAATCGGGAAGGAAATTCCCCTGCCTGAAAGCCTGACAAAACAAACGGCCCTGCAATCCGACAAACGTGATGACATCCTTGCTGTTTCAACAGAACTGTTTTTGAAAAAGGGATATATTGAAACCAGCACATTCGATATTGCGCAACAGGCAAAAATGAGCAAGGAAACCGTTTACAGGAATTTCAGGAACAAGGAGGAAATCCTCATGGCCTGTGCGGATCGCGTATTCCACAACCTGTATGATCACATCCGGGCCGAAAGCAGGGAAGAAATAGACGCCGCGCTCAGGCTGATTAAACGGGGAAAAGTTTTCTTCTCCATGTATCCTCAATGGATATCCATGATGAATATCATCAGAAGTCTTTCCGTTGGCGACAATCCTTCATTCCGGACGAAATTCAATCAGCTCATCTGGCAAATGGTGAAACCGACAATCCGGGAAATTGAAAACCTGAAACAGGAAGGACGCATCCGAAAAGATATTGACAGCGATCTGGCGGGATTCATTATGATGGGAATGTGTGAATATGGAGCATGGCTGATTCAGCACGAAAAATATTCTGAAGTGACCATCATGCAAAGCCTGACGTCTATCCTGTATGAAGGCGTAATCGTCGGCCCGTCCTGAAATACGCACCTTTCAAGCCCGATTAAACAAAATCCTGATAGATGGACTTTCTTATCTTTTCACACTCTCGATGGCTTTCCTTTTTCATGTCCCCCTCTGGAGGGGGCCAGGGGGAGGTTACGACAACCACCTCCGTCACTTCGTGACACCTCCGCCAGCGGAGGACATAAAAGGTTGTCCCCCTTTGGAGAGGCCTTCATTATTGTCCCCCTCTGGAGGGACCTTCTTTTGATGTCCCCCTTTTGAGGTGGGGATTCCTTTTTCATGTCCCCCTCTGGAGGGGGTTCGGGGGAGGTTTTTTCCCCGCAACTGAAGACAAATTTGCTACGACTTTCTCTATCTCCAAGGCTACGCCCTGAATATT
>MWDG01000085.1 GCA_002070455.1 Deltaproteobacteria bacterium ADurb.Bin151 | reverse complement strand
TTTCGGGACGCTGGCGTTAACGTTGTAGTGCGACATGTGATCGCCGATCCCGTAAGTGCACCAGCCCAGGGCCAGTTCGCTTAAATCGCCCGTGCCCAGCACCAGCGCATGTTTCATGTTGGCCAGCCGGAAAAGATGTGCCGAACGCTGGCCGGCTTGTACATTTTCAAAAGCAATATCATAAACTTTTTTCCCGCGGTCAAACGGATGATCAATGTCCTTGAGCATCTGGAGGCAGGCGGGTTTGATGTCCACTTCGTTGGTTTCCACACCCAGGGCTTTCATCAGGTTTATGGCATTGCGGTAGGTTTTGCCGGTTGTCCCGAACGCGGGCATCGTGTAGGCTTTGACGTGCGTGCGGGGCCTGCCCAGCAGGTCCATGGTACGGGCGGCGACAAGCAGAGCGTGCGTGGAATCCAGTCCCCCCGAAACTCCGATCACCAGGTTAGGGATTCCCGAAGATTTGAGCCTTTGGGCCAGTCCCTGGACCTGAATATTGTAGGCTTCGTAACATCGCTGGTCACGCTTCCCCGTGTCGGCTGGAATGTACGGGAAACGGGGGATCTCGCGCTCCGGCATTAACCGTCCCCCGGGACATTCAAGATCAAAATCAACAAAACGAAAAGAGGCAAGATTCGCTTTGTGGTCTGTCGCGTTGTGCCCGAATGTGGTTAGGCGCATCCGATCCTGGGCGAGGCGATCCAGGTCGATATCGGCGCAGATCATCTGTTCCGACATTGAAAAGCGTTTGGATTGGGCCAGCAGATTGCCGTTTTCATAAATCATGCCGTGTCCGTCCCAGGCAAGATCCGTTGTGGATTCACCGAATCCCGCGTCGGCGTAAAGGTAGGCAGCGACACAGCGCGCCGACTGGTTAGCGGCCAGTTGCTGCCGGTATTCGGCTTTCCCGATGGTGATATTGGAGGCGGACAGGTTGCCGATGATGGTAGCGCCTGCCATCGCGGCAAAACAAGACGGCGGAATCGGCACCCAGACATCTTCGCAGATTTCGAAAAACAAACTGAAGTTTTTTACATTGTTTGCTTTAAAAATCAGGTTTGCGCCAAAGGGAATATCTTTTTGCCCGGCCAGTGTGATGGTTGACGCAAGGGCCGTCGAGGCTGGTGAAAATTGCCTGGCCTCGTAATATTCGCGGTAATTCGGCAGGTAGGATTTGACGGCGACGCCAATAATTTTGCCCCGGTAAAAAACAACAGCACAGTTGTACAGCCGGCAATCCACTTGAAGCGGTGCTCCGCAGGCGATCAGCAGATTTAATTTGGCGGAAGCTTTTTTGATGGTAAGCAGGGCATTTTCGACGCTTTTCAGCAGGGCGTCCTGGTGGAACAAATCATCGTTGGAGTAAGCGGAAAGTCCGAGTTCCGGGAAGATCGCCAGAACCGCTTTTTGCCGGGCCGCTTTTTGGGCCATTTCAATCGTTTTTTGAGTATTAAAAGGTACGTCGGCAACCCTGACTTCAGGGACACAGACAGCCATGCGGACAAATCCATGGTTGTACAGATTGAAAAAGGAACCTGCTTTACCAGAGGCCATTTTTCTATCCTTTCTCGACATAGGCGTAAGCGCTGTGGTTGTGGATGCTTTCAAAATTTTCGGCTTCGATGCTGTACCAGGTGAAATTGTCGTCTGCGTTTAACTTCACCGCCACGCTGCGGACAAGATCTTCGACGAACTTTGGGTTCTTATATGCCTTTTCCGTGACAAATTTTTCATCCACGCGCTTCAAAAGGGAATATACCTCACCACTGGCTGAATCTTCCACTATTTTTATCAAATCTTCAATCCAGAAAAATTTCCTGAAACGCACCTTTACCGTAACAATGCTTCGCTGGTTGTGGGCCCCGAACGCGCTGATCTCCTTGGAACAGGGGCAAAGCGTGGTGACCGGCACGACCACTCCCACCAGAAAATCCGATTTTTCACCGTTGGTTTCCCCCGAGAATACACACCGGTACTCCATCATGCTTCTTGCCCTGGATACGGGAGCCGTTTTTTTGAGAAAGTAAGGGAACTCAATTTCCATGTGTGCGGACTGAGCGCGCAGCTTCTGACACATTTTATCCAGAATCGTCTTGAAGGTTTTAATATTGATCTGGCCCCGGAAATCGTTGAGCACCTCCACAAAACGGCTCATGTGCGTTCCCTTGAAGTGATGCGGCAGATTGACGTACATGTTGATGGTGGCGTTCACCGGCTGCGTTCCGCGCACGCGGTCCAATACAATGATCGGGTACTTGATGTTTTTCACCCCGACCTTTTTGATGTCAATATTACGTGAATCTTTCTGGTTTTGGATATCAATCATTTTAGCCTTTTAGGCTGTAGACTTTTAGACTGTTAGTGTGAAAGAATCCTTTAGTTTCTCTAAAAGTTTATAGCCGTTTCCATTTTTTTCAGGTTTTTTAGGCTTCAGCCTACAAGGCTGTTAGGATCAAAAGAATTTTTTTCCTAACAGTCTACAGCCTAACAGCCTAATCCCCTCTGTATGTTACCGCCGCGGATTCCGATTCCCACACTTTTACGCGCAGCATTTTGACTCCCGACACAGCAACTTTGTCCTGCATTTTTTTATAAATAAAGCAAGCGACGTTTTCCGAAGACGGATTTTTTTCCTTAAAAAAGGGAAGATCATTCAAATGCTGGTGGTCCATCTGGTCGAGGATTTCTTTGAGCCAAATTTTAAGCAATCGGAAATCAATCAGAATCCCTTCGGAATTCAGCTCCGTCGCTCCTACGGTTACCTCCACTTTAAAATTATGCCCGTGGAGTTCTTCGCATTTGCCTCCTATTTCCGACAGCAAATGCGCCGCGGAAAATGATTTAATAATCGTAACTTCGTACATTTTCGGCTTCCCCGTTTTTTTAATTTTTTCTTATTAACATATTTTATAATGCGTGGGAATCATTAATATTGATGTTAAATTTCCTGTCAGTTTCATCTGGATGCCCCTTATAATTCCATGATTGACATTCGTGCATATATGAATTAAACTAGTCTCAGACTAGTCTTAAATGAGGAGGATTGCATGCAAAGCGTTGGAGCCTATGAAGCAAAAACCACCCTTTCCAAACTGCTGGAACGAGTTCACAAGGGAGAAACTATAAACATAACAAAACATGGCGTGACGGTGGCTGTTTTGCAGCCCCCTTCGATGGCCAGAAAATCTGATCCTCGTCAAGCTGTTGAAGCATTGCGACAGTTCAGAAGCAAACACACACTCAAAGGGATTCCTTTAAAGAAAATGATTGAAGAAGGCAGACGCTAAAATCATGCAGGAATTTGTCATAGATAATTCAGTGGTCATGTCCTGGTGTTTTCAGGACGAAACCAATGAGTATACCGATGCGGTTTTAGGATACCTGGAAGATTACACCGCTTTCGTGCCCGCTATTTGGCCTCTCGAAGTCAGCAATGTGTTGCTTGTTGCTGAAAGAAGAAATCGGATCAGTCAGGCGGATAGTTCGCGATTTATATCCCTTTTGGCGGAATTACCGATCATTGTGGAACAGGAATCGCCGGAGAGAATGTACAGTGAAATATTTGCCCTTGCGCGTGAATGTATAATATCCAGCTATGATGCATCCTATTTAGACCTTGCCATGCGCAAAGGATTGCCCCTGGCAACAATGGATAAGAAAATTATCTCGGCGGCGAGGCGTTGCAGAGTGCCCATTGTGAAGTGAATGCTGCAAGAAGTCATGGTGTCATAATGAAACATTGCATAGTGTCATTATGGCACCGTGTCACGACTTTTTCATTACCCTATAAATGCTTTTCTCCACCGTTTATAGGGTAAATCGAAAACGATAGCTTTCTTGTCAAATTTTTCCGGGTCCCAGCCTTCCCCGACCCATGTTTTCAAATCTTCATATTCGAGGTCTGCAGGATTTGCCAAAACATCCAGCAGCCTGTAGTATCCGGAATCGCCGCCACAATCTTCAGGAGGACAGGCCCTTGCGCCGTCAATACAGACCGGATATTTGACGCCACGCTCTTTGATCAGATAGCCTTCAAGTGTAACAGTATGCGTCCATGAATCGCCGTAATCATAGATGTATCTGGCTTGTATCCCCAGATCGTTAAAATAGTTTAGGACGGGAATTTCCCAACCCGGATAAATTTCCTGTGAATCTTCGAATCTGTCAAAATCCGGAATCCCGATGCTTTCTGTCTTCCTTTTCCCTTTTCCTTTTATCTCGAAATGGTGCAGGTGGTAATCAAACCATCCCATGGCGTCTTGGATGGCAACATGTAAATCCCAGAAATTATAATCCGGAGGGACAAGTATTCTCCTCCAAATCAATGGTGAAATATCATTCAACTCTATCTTGAATTGCAGCAGGCGGTTCTTGTAATAACCGATATTCGGCAGTTTTTTATAATTCAGCAAATAACCTCGATCTGTATAATTTTTCTCGTATCGTAACTTCATACCCAACCTCTGTTATTGCTTCCTGTTCGCGTTTATTTCTCCAGACGCATTTCAGACAGCCAGTTTTGTGCCAGACGGATTTCGGTTCCGTCGGGATATGTTTTTTCCCGTTTAAGCTCTTTGACGATCTGAATTTTCCTTGCGCCGGATACATATTTATCAAAGAAGGTAAAATTCGGACTTCTTTCATCGCCGCCCCATTTCACTTCAAGCATCAAAACAGGTTTTTCCGACTTTGTCAGCAAAAAATCAATTTCACGTCCGTCCTTGTTTTTGACATAATAAATATTCCATTTTTCGCCCAGGCAGTCTTCTCGAAAATGCATTTCCTTGATGAGAGCGCAGGCGACAAGGTTTTCCAGTTTCATGCCCGGATCATCCGGTATCTGTCCTGTGTCGTAAAAGTAATATTTGGGTGACTTCAGAATCGAACGGGAAATGTTGCGGTGAAACGGAGTGACCTTGAAAACGACATAGAGAGATTCCAGTATAGTCAGCCACCGCTTGATGGTTTTGTCCGAGCACTGCAGATCCTCGGCCAGGGATCGATAGGAGATGGGGCTACCAATCTTTTTTCTCAAAAGCTGGATCAGCGTTTCGATGGAGGTGATCTGATGGATATTTTCAAGATCAATCAAATCCTGCTTGAGAATGATGTCCAGATGGCTTCTCTTCCAGCGGTTGTAAAACGTTTCGTCGTTTTCAAGATAGGGCTCTGGAAATCCGCCGATTTTCAATAGACGGTTCAGCTTTACATCCAGTTTATCCGGTCCCAAAACGCCTTTAATTTCTTTCAGGTCCAGCGGGTGAAGCCGAAATTCAAAAAACCTTCCGGCCAGGGAATCACCGACCTTTTTATAGGTATCCAGTTTTGCGCTGCCTGTAACTACCAGGTCTGGCGGGATTCCTTCCGTGTCGTAAATACCCTTAATCCACGACTTCCAGTTTTTCATCTTGTGAAGTTCGTCAAAGATGACAATGTCCCTTGAGCGGTCCCAGGATTTTTCCAACAGGCTCAGACGGTGCTCGGCAGAATCGTAATTGAAATAATCAAAATGCGGGCTGAGCATTTTTGCCAGTGTGGTTTTCCCTGCCAGGCGCGGACCCGTCATCAGGATGATTTTTCTTTTGAGGTCTTTCTGGATATATTTTTCAAGAGATCGTTTCATGGCGACTATTTTACCTCGCATTCCGATAAAGTCAAGACTTTTTCGGAATAAATGCCGGATTGGACGTGATATATCTGAGTTCGCCAAAATTGACGTCAATTCCATGATTTTTAGGACGTTATACCAACCGCATACAGGATATATCAACGGCAGTACCCCTTGTCTTTGGCAGAATCTAGAGTTTTGCAATTCCCCAGTTTACACGCTTTGTGCGCATCGAGACAGCCGAGCTCTTTGTTGCCCTGCCTAAAATAAATGACAGCTCTGTTGCAATAGGCATCGACATAATCCGGTTTTAAATGGATGGCCTTATTATAGTCCAAAATGGCACGTTGATCCTGACCAGTCATGTAATAAGTGTAGCCCTTGTTGTTGTGTGCTTCAGCATGATTCGGATTCAGTTGTATGGCTTTGTTAAAATCTTCCATAGCAATTTTATATTGGTTGAGTGTCCCGTAAAGAGTTCCCCTGTTATTATAGGCTTCGGCAACAAGTTGATGCTGGGTGAGTTTCCCGTAAATCGTTCCCCCGTTATTATCGGCGTTGGCAAATGTTGGATTCAGGCGTATTGCTTCACTATAATGATAAATTGCCTCATTGATCTTGCCATCTTTAGTTAAGACTAGTGCAATGCTTTGATGTGCCCAAAAATTATTCTTTGTTACATGTAATGCGTGGCTGAATAGATTGATGCTGTTTTTCCAGTAACCGCATTGCATCCAGCTTAAAAACACTAAAGTGGCAATGACGGCACTCCCCGCCGCCCATAAAGCCCTTTTGCGTATATCTTTGCTTCGGAATAAAAGGGGAATACCCCAGGCCAGCATAATGGCAATACCGATAGAAGGCAAATAAGTATAGCGGTCGGCCATGGCCTGGCGACCGACCTGAACCAAACCAATGACGGGAATCAAGGTTCCCAGATACCAAAACCAGCCGACAAAAAGAAAAGGCGCTTTCTTGGAGTTGTAAATAACCGCGATGCTGATCCCCAACAGAAGTAAGGCGGCAATACTAACCTGCCAAAGAGGAATAGAATCGGAATATGGATAAAGAACCGCCAGATTAACTGGATAGAAAAAAAGAACAACATAAGATAAATACGACAAAACCGCGTTCAGGGTGCGGTAGACAATAGGAAGCCCATCCAATGGAGCAATCCCAATCCATTGCGCCCATAGAGTCAACCTGATGGACAAGGCCGTTAAAACGAAAAACGGCACTTTTTCCCACAATATTGCACCAATCAAATGATTGTGGTCATTTACACATTGGCTTGTTTTTTGTTCCGCAGTGGCACCTGCTATACGTCGCTTGCCATTCTTCCTTGCCCCAGGGTCAGTATTGCAGACTCTCACTTGCACCGGTTTCCATATTGTCTGCCAGCGCACCAGCGGCCAGTAATCAAGAAGAAGCAGAATAAATGGGAGGGTGACCAGCATGGGTTTGGACATCAGGCTCAAGGCGAATAAGATCAGGCAGATAAAATAGCGGGAATATTTTGGACTTTCCGCGTAGAAAGCATAGGCGTATAAAGCCGCCATTCCGAAAAACATGCTTAATACATCTTTTCGTTCTGCCGCCCAGGCCACGGATTCCACCCGTAGGGGATGCACGGCGAATAAAGCCGTGGCAAATGCTGAAGGCCAGAGGTTGTTTGTTGTCTTATTCAAGAAGAGGAACAAAAAAATAACAGCGCCTATATGCAGAAGAAGGCTGACGAGGTGATGACCAGAAGCATTGGCTCCGAATAAACTCCAATCCAGCATATGGGAGATCAGGGTTAAGGGATGCCAGTTACCCAACACAACGGTTGTAAACGCCCATTGAATGTTTTGGAGGGTTAATCCCGACTGAACGTTATAATTTTCAGTGATGTATCCCGGATCATCAAAGTTAACAAAATCATTGCCTGCAATCCGTCCGAAGGCAACACAGGAGGCAAGAATTAAAAAAATGATGATCAGATAAGTATGCTTTTTGTTCATTGTTTTTTTGTATCATAGAATTGTTCATGCTTGAACGTTTTTTTACATCTTGAATGCTACCGATCGAACCAAATTCATTATGATGTTTCTAATATTTTAAAATTTTAGCAACCAATGTTGTATACATTATAGTCGCTCTACACTTTATATAATCAAAGACACTCTTTCTCAATATTTAATTTCACAGGGACTTTCCGCATTTTGCTTAGATGCAAAACATTTTAATTCCACTGTTTGTTGGACGTGCGCTAATTCTCTGCAACTTACTACTAGCTACTTGCAAAAGTCAGCATCCTGTAATTTCGACCGCAGGGAGAAATCTTTTCAAAGATATTGAAGATTTCTCAGTCACTTCGTTTCTTCATAATTACAACTTATTTTCGTGAGTAGGCACTACAATGTAATGACGTTCATTCCATACCTCAACAACTTGCTGTGAGGTGGTTGGTTGGGAAAGTGCAAATTGACGGCCGATTGGTGAAAATAACCTGTATGGAGGCTACAATTTTTACTTATTAAATGATCGAGTAAGTGCATGTTATTATAATTATTGTATATTATGAAAATAATATTTTAAAAAAGTAATATGGCACGTCCATTGCTTTATAAAAAGGCGCAAGGTATGAGGTATGAAGAAATTTTTACAGAAAACATCTTTGGAGGTGACCCGGCAAAATAACTATTGAAAAAAACAATATATTATGTGATAATTAAAACATCACAAGTAATCAAACAACAACACTTATTCAAGAAGGAGGACTATTATGTTAAAAGCGTTTCGTAAAAATGGAGAAAAAGGTTTCACGTTGATTGAATTGATGATTGTTATCGCGATCATCGGTATTCTGGCGGCCATCGCCATACCGCAGTTTATGCAGTACAGAAAAGGTGGATATGTTGCAACTGTAAACGCTGATTGTAAAAATGCCTATACTGCAGCTATAGCGTATAATGCTGATCACCCCGGTGTGGCAGTGAGTACTATTGCACAATTGCAGGAAGGCGGGTATACGCAATCTACAGGTGTAACTACGACCATGACGTCATGGACCGACGAGGGTAATTTTGTACTAACATGTTCCGGTGATACCAACTGGGCTTTGGGTACAAATGACTCAGTATATACTGTTGCGGCAAGTGTGCTGAGTGTAGTTCCTGCTGCAAAATAGGATCATTTAATAATAACATATCAAAAAGGGGCATTTCAAATGCCCCTTTTTTATGCTTGTGCGCCCGGCAGTGCGCACAGACTTGGTGGTGAAAGTCCACTACTCGCCCGGCAAGGGGAAGAGTTAGCCGAACGGCAAGGGTGTCGCGGGTGACTGCGAATCTGGAG
>MWDG01000084.1 GCA_002070455.1 Deltaproteobacteria bacterium ADurb.Bin151 | reverse complement strand
GCTAATGCCTTTGTGCTCAGAGGCGGAATTCCTGTCTTTGTGGACATTCGCCCTGACAATCTCAATCTGGATGAATCTCTTATTGAAGCGGCCATAACGGAGAAAACACGGGCCATTGTTCCTGTCCATTATGCCGGTGCTGGATGCGAAATGGAAACCATCATGAGGATTGCCGAAAAATATAATCTCCATGTTATTGAAGATGCCGCACAGGGCCTTTTATCATGCTACAAGAACCGTTTTCTGGGCACCATCGGCCATCTTGGGTGCCTGAGTTTTCATGAGACGAAAAACATCATTAGCGGCGAAGGCGGGGCGCTTTTGATCAACGATCCGGAATTCATCGAACGGGCAGAGATCATCTGGGAAAAGGGAACAAACCGGAACCAGTTTTTCAGAGGACAGGTTGACAAGTACACGTGGGTGGATATCGGGTCCTCTTTTCTGCCCAGTGAGTTGATCGGGGCATTTCTCTATGCACAACTGGAAGAGGCCGAAAAAATCATTGCACGACGTAGAGCCATTGCCCGGCGCTATATGGATCGTCTGAAACCGCTAGAGGTAAAGGGAAGAATACAACTTCCCTTTATCCATCATCAGTGTGAAAGCAACGGACACATTTTCTATATTCTGACCGGAGATGCGGAAGAACGTAATCGCCTAATGAGTCACCTGCTGGAAAATGACATTCTTGCGGTGTTCCATTATGTGCCTCTGCACTCTTCTCCGGCGGGCATCAGTTATGGACGAACTTTTGGGGATATGCCCGTCACAAATGATATCAGTGATCGCCTGCTGCGTCTGCCTCTGTATTATGAGATGACAGATGTTGAAGTTGATATGGTGGTTGATGTGTTGTCAAGTTTCTTCAAACAATAGCAATTGTGAAATTATCCATTTACCAGCTTATTTTATTAATTTTTAAAAAGTTCTTAGCACGTTCATCACCGAGTCTTGCCGCCGCCACCAGGTCGTTTATTGCCATATCTCTGTTACCGGACCTGGCATAGGCAACTCCTCTATTGAAATAAGCACCTGTAAAATTGGGATTGATCTTAATTGCCCTACTGAAATCTTCAATCGCCTGATTATAGTTTCCAAGAATGTAATAGGCGGCACCCCTGTCATTATAAGCATCCGTATGCCCCGGTGTGATTTTGATCGCCCTGCTGTAATCTTCAATAGCCTGCTTGTAATTACCGAGGGCAGCATCGGCTATGCCCCTGTTATAATAGGCATCTGCATAATCTTGTTTGATTTCGATCGCCCTGCTGTAATCTTCGACAGCCTGCTTGTAATTGCCAAGAGCGCTGTAGGCATTACCCCTGCCGTTATAGGCTGTGACATAAAACGGCTTGAGCTGGAGCGCTTTATCACAATCCTCAATTGCCTGCCTGTGATTACCAGCTTCGTTATTGGCGGCACACCTGCCGTCATAAGCGAGCCAATTGTTATCTGTAACACTCAAGGTGTGATCAAACAATGTAAGACTGCTGCGCCAGTGTCCGACCTGTTTCCATGTAATCACGGACAGGCACAAAATACACAGCACGGATACCGCCCATAGTATTTCTTTCCGGTAGTGCACTTTTTTTAATAGCTCCGGAACACCCCAGGCGACCATGATGAACAATCCGATCAGGGGAATGTAAGTATAGCGGTCCGCCATGGCCTGAGCGCCCAACTGTACTACTCCGATCACAGGCGCAAGCGTTCCTACATACCAAAACCAGCCTGTTGACAGATAAGGAAACCTCTTTGCTCTCCAGATGACTGCCAGGGTTATACCAGAAAGAAGAAAGATCGACCCGAAAACCTGCCAGGGAATAACCCTGCCCGGATACGGGTAAAAAACAGCAAGATTAAACGGCCATAGCATCTTTCCAATGTATGAGATATACGAAATGAAAGCATTTCCGATACGAGTGCCCAGAGGGATAACATCCGCAATGTATCCTTCACTTTGAGCGGCAACGAACGTTGCGAAACTTAAAACGATGGTGATGACAAATAAAGGAAGCTTTTCCAGAAGAAGCGGATAAATCAATGACCATTTATATTCGGTTTCACCCGGTTTCTGAATTTCCATTGTTTTTCTGAATTCCGGAATTTCCTTTAAGTCTCCTTTCTTTCCGGATTTCTTTTTGGGTTTTCCGGTAATCTCGGGCTTCAAAACTTCAGTCTGCATTTTCTGAACTGGTTTTATTTCTCCAAAACGCTCCAAGGGCCAGAAGTCCAAAAGCAGCAAAACAAAAGGCAGGGTCACGAGCATGGGTTTTGCCATCAGGCCCAGGATGAAAAACAAAAGGACAAAAGCATATAGTTTGAGATTCCGCTGCTCTACATAATAGCCATAAGCCCCCAGTGTGAGCATCATGAAGAAAGTGGAAAGAACATCCCTGCGCTCCGCAATCCAGGCAACAGATTCCACGTGAAGCGGATGGATCGCAAATAATGCCGCCACAAAGGCACTTGACCAAAGTGTCTTTGTCATCCGGCGCAATATTAGAAAAAGGAGAATGGTATTGATAACATGCAGGAGAAGATTCGTCAGGTGATAACTTGAGGGGTGGAATCCGAGGATCTCAGTGTCAAGCATCAATGACAGCCAGGTGAGCGGCACCCAACCGGCCCTCTCCAATAATTCAGTTGAAAAAGCCTGTCTTATGCTATTCCAATTCAGACCGGATTGCACATAAGCATTTTGATATACAAATAAATTATCATCAAGTTTGATGAAGCCGCTGTCCTTGATCTGCCAGTAGACAGCAACTGTGAGAGCTGCCAGAACTAGGCAAATCAATAAAGGAAGCAGAAATTTACGGTCATTTGCCGGAGTGCTACCCTTGCCCTGTGAAGATTTCATTGATCCCGTTTATCCATTTATTTTGAAAAGCGTGCTCCCTTTTAGCACAATTTTTTTACAATTACACCCGAAATGCCATTTTTCCCAAAAGGGGACGGTTCAATTTTTTGAATAATTCTGATGAAAATGAAAAAAATAGAACCATCTGCTTTTTTGGCTTGCGCCATGATAAGGATAAGGCCATATAAACCATTCTTTAGATTTTGTGGAGACGACGGGATTTTCTGCTATCGGGCTGAAAATGAAACACTTGTGGCAACATTCATTTCTTTGTTCTTTAAGATTTTCGAATTAATTGCGTTTTTTGCTGAGTGCAGAAACTGCCTGAATTATACTTTGCTTGATATCATCCCAACCGGCATCATGTAGCATCACAGGTGATGGTTCTCCATCGGCATCGGCAAAATAAACCAGGCTTTTAAGGATATGCAGCATATTGTACTTGATGCCGGTATATTTCTTTTCAAAGAATTCGATGAGCTCAGTCAGGGTATATTTTTTTAGCAATTCATAAATATCGATAAAGTCTTTTCTGCTTCCACGCGATGATACGGCATCCAGTTTCATCGCTGCGATATCTCTTTCGTCCGCCAGCATCAAGCCTTCGAATTTTACCATCGGAAAAAGCAGCCCATAACCATAATGGAAAAAACTTACCATCACATGGTCGAAAGTTACGTGCAGCGTTCCATCAGACTCACCTAACAAAACGATTTCTCCGATTTGGGAGAGCTGTCTTCTTAAATCCAAGGTTGAAAAGTCTTCTTTAGAAAAGAAATCAAGATCGATTGATTTTCTGTGGCCAAAATGAACGGCAAGAGCGGTCCCACCGGCCAGATAAAAACGATTGGCGATACCAGCCTTTGCTATTTTGTTCCAAACACTCTTTGTTCGCTCGTCGATTGCTTCTTTATGCATTCTTCACCATCATCAACGTGAAAGAAATAGCGCCAGAAATTCCTTGACTTATTATCCAGTTGGTCAGCGTTGAAAAGGAAAATATCTCTAACGGTATCGTATCCGTAAGAGTTCAATGCCCAGTGCAGATCTTCCAGATCGCCAAAACGCAGAATGCGTTTCACGATAAATTGCCTGTGCAAGTTTTTATCCATCCGGGCGAGGTCAACATCCCAAAACAATTCCTGTTTTTCCAATGTTTCCATAAACTTAAATTATCATATTGCGGGGAAAATGGCAACTTTTTTAACCACAATATTTTCTCGCAGAACAGTTTCTTGCTTTTAATATACATAGGCAAAAATTACGGGGATAATACAAGCTTTTAAGAATAATCAGAAGAATTCAGAGAAAAAGCGAAAACAAGGGACGGTTCGATTTTTTGAATAATGTGCAAGTGGAGCTCCCCCGCGGCAATGAGAATGTGTCGAAAGATTTCTCCCTTTTGTCGAAAGGACAAAAAAATGAATTGCGACACAGTCTCAAGCAGTGGGGGGATTCTGCAAATCTGACGAAAATAGGAGAAAAAATAGAAAACACTTCTTGTATTCTCCGGTATTTGCCAAATTTGCCGATTCGTATTATTCGGAGCTATCCTTGCAACAACCACCTCCGGCGCTACGCGCCACCTCCGCCAGCGGAGGACAAAAAGCGCGGACGCTGAGCCTGTCGGTCGAAGCGTGCACCTTGAAACGTGTGACCTGCAGGGTTATGACATGTGAAATGTCCTTTTAGTCTATTGCGTATTCCGGGTTAATTTCTGTCCTTTCCTTCTGGATGCAAGCACAATCAATGAAATTGCATGCAACTTGATTATGAGGACGATATCGATCATCGAATGACCATATATGAGCACAATAATGATTAAATGTGGTCATGTTTGCTTTCGCTTGGCCGCCTTTTCCTGTCGTCCAAACAATATATTCATCCATGATAAAAAAATATCATTATTAATATCAGCTATTTAAATATTGTTGACGGTTTTTACAAAGAAAGGTTGACCACAGACAGAACTTATGCGACTCAGAACCTGAAGGTCATGCATAAATTAATGATCCAAGTATTTATTTCATTTTCATAGTCCAGTCCGGCAAACGGGTTGTAAATTGGTTTGGTAAAATCCGTGGAGTTCAAGTTTTGGCTTGTATTGTTGGGTATAGAGGCTTTTGACGTCATATAGGTAACGCCAAAGTCAATCCTGTCAGCATGCAGCAACTGATGCAGGGCAAGATCCATCAGACCCTTGTATCTGCGTTCGGGCGGTTTGAGGAAGGAGACGTTTTTTGTCTCGATGCCGAAGCCGAAACTATAGAGTACCATGTCGCCCATGGGAACAATTCCGAAATAGTCGTCTGTAATAGATGTCGGCCGGGCGTCATAGCCGAAACGAAGAAAAACACCATCAATGGGTTCAAGCTCGAGACCGAAGCTGGCATGAATGGTGTCTTTATATCCGTTTTCCAGTTTCAGCGAATAATCGCCGCCCTTATAGCCCATCAATTTGGTCAGGCGAAAGAGTTCAATTCGCCGGTCAAAGACGATTTCCTGGTTTTCCCAGCGTGACCACTGAGCCCATGAAAGGTCCGCAAGGAATTTGACCCGGCGGTGCGGCTTCAGCGCAATGCCCAATTGGGCGCGGGCCGGGAAAATGACATCTATGGACATGTTTCCCGTATGCTGTTCCGGAGCGTAGGTCGGCAGATCTAGCATGGCGGCGATAATGATGGTTGTCGGCGATGAACCAAGCCAATTGACAGTTCTCTGGAATCGCTTGCTGTAATCCAGCGTATACTTCCCTCTCATTTCGGCCTTGGATTCGCTCTGATAAACACCGCCGATAGATAACCAGCTAAAGGGCTCCCAGAGAAAGCCGACGTTGAATGATGTAGTCAGGTTGTCTTCGGCAAAAAATTTCAGGCCGCCTATGTCTTCATAGGGGCTAAGCCCACCCCCGAACCAGGGCGGAGGAAAAGTCAGTTCCGAGATGATGGGTATTTCCAGACCAACGGTTGCTTCACCAAGAGCACCCGTCAGGGCCACCAGTTCGTTCGGACTGCGCATTCTTGTATCCATTCCCATCCAGGCCAGTCCCAAACCGAAGGATGCACCGACGGAGAGGGTTTTTGTCACCCGGTAGGAGATGCCTGGCGCCAAGACCAGGCGTACAATAGATAGTCTTTTGCCGAGGAAGCGCATCGGGTCGTTTGGATCGGTATGCTCCTGGCCGACTGCAAATGGTGGATAAAGGGCGAACCCGAAGCTGAAAGATGAACCCTTGGCGTGATAGGCTAATCCCTGGCTCGCCCCGGCCAGAATATTAAAGGGAAGCTGGCCTATAATGGGAAATTCGACACTCGGCTTGGTGGAACTGTCTTGACCTGCCAAGGGATCGATGCCGTTATTGAAATAGCCGCCAAAGGGCGCCCAAAGCTTGCCGGTCGTCGGGTCGACAGCCTGTGTAAATTTACTTTTTATATTCAGGACGGGAACCCAGGCAACTCCCATGGCAAGTTCCGTCCCGCGAACCCGGTCCAGCCCGGCAGGATTAAAATGAATAGACAGAGGCCCTTGGGGATCTGCAGTGACGGCACAGCCCAACGAATTCGCCCGTGCCTCGACGGCCATCTGTTCAAAAAGCGCGGCACCACCTTCTCGTGGAAGCAATACGAGAATCCACAGTAGGATAATAAATCCGAGCCTTTTCCATTTCATGGGCGCGTCTTTCATCAACATCCTTGCTTAAAAACTGAAAGGCAGACGGGCCAGGAAGAAAAAGTCCGGATCATTTTTCGTCAACCCGACACCAAGTGATAATGACAACATCCATTTTGGTGAAAATCGCCAGCCTGTTCCAACAATGAGATTTGCCGAACTGTATGCCGGCGTTACGAAGGCTGTCTCTCCTCCCGTCACTAAATAATCCGTACCCATGTAGTAGGCATACTGGAACTGGACGTTCATCGACAAGGCATAGGATATAGAGTAGGCTAGACCAAGTACGGCATTGAAACTCATGCCCGGCTTAACCGCGTCTATCACAATGCCATTGATGTTATAATCGATACCTCCGGGCTCAAAACGGTAGGTCATGCCGACTCCTCCGAAGATCATGGCCGGATCAACAGATTTACTCATGTTCATGTTCATGGCGACAGCGTACACACCGTTGCCGGTTGGCAGGTCGGTCATGCGGTTGATCTTGTATGGACTTCTGCCCGTTGGAATGATCCCTGTCAATGTGAAAATTGTTGTTGGCCAAATACCGCCACTTTTGAAAGGCTGGTAGTCCAGTCCGATAGTCAGATCACCCAGGTCTGTCACATCCTTGTTTGATGAGCTTCCCGTTTTGTCGTAGGCAAAGACAAAGGGAAGGTTGGCAGTGATCGTAAGGTTATCCAGCAAACCGTACTGAAGGCCGATAGCGTTGCGGACGGTATGGTTGGCTCGGGGGTGCACTAATGTTGTGTTTTCCTCGCCGGCAACAAGTTCGCTGGAGGACGTATACTCGTAGCGCAAACTGTATTCGAGTTCGAATTTCCCTTTCTGCATCAGGGTATATTCACGTCCAACTGCGGTCAGGACGCTCTTTTCTTTTTCCGACTGCTCTTCAGCCGTTATGGTGAGCTTCTCGCGGGTACGGCCCTGTTCCTTGAGGGCTTCCACCTGCTTCTGCAGGTCATCAATCTTCTGCTGTAACGACCTCCCGTCATCCGATCTCTGTTGCCTCGCGGGAGCGGCCGGGGCTTTGTCGGGCGCCGCAACGGACCCCGCTGAAGAACCCTGGGTCTGCTGATTTTGCGTATCTGTAGGTGTTTGGGCATAGGCCGGTACGATCATCAGCATGGAGATGATCAAAAGGGCCAGCAGGATTATATTTCTTTTCACGAAAATTTCTCCTTTACATGCAAATTAAAAGGTCTGTGTTTATACCGTTTTAAACGGCAGCAAAAATCCAGAAAGCCGCCTCTCAATAAATATTTGATTTTACCAGTAAATTCATCATTATCTTCATCTTGCCGTCGGCCGTACGCCCATGGCATTGTCAATGCGCAGATTTTCCATCAGGGCAGACGGTGGATGAAACATGTTCAGCGCGTGGCGCGTGGCATCCAGACTAACAAACCGCAGATCCTCTTCTTTGAGCGTGAGGGCGCAGTTAGTGATTTCGCCGTTGGTGACAACAAAAGCAACGTTGCGCTGCCACATCTTACGGAAATCCGCCACGGAATAACTTACATTCCCCAGATACGGATCGGCCAGGAAGACGTGATCCTGAAAGATTCCCCTGAATACACAAAAATGACTGTAGCCGAAGATTTCCACCGGCACGATGCAGGGTTTCCCAAGTGTCTTGAGATCCTCAATTTCCGCCTTGTATCCTGTGCCTTTATAACCCAGTTTTTCCACGAAGCGCTTCATGTCCAACAGCGAGAACGCTCGCAGCTTTTCTATCTGCTGTTTGTCGCCGTACTCAATAAGTGCGGCAATAATCTGTTTTTCTGTGAGCTGCTCACCAAGATAATAGTTGAGCAGTGTGGCCAGGGCAGCAGAGCCACAGGAATAATCATATTGCTGTTTTACGATATGGGCATTGTTGAATTCGGCCTGATTTTTAAGCCCCTGATGGAACGTAACAGGAGTTACTTCCGTTCCTGATACAACGCGAAGCTCGTTATCTGGCACTTCCTGAATCGGAACATACGGATTCACGAGACCAAGAACAACAATGAGAAAACCGACAAGAATAACCAAAAGGACTCCTTCGTTCACCCACTATCACAAATAAATAATTGATCTTATTATAAAAAAATGATTGCTCTTATTATAAACACCTATACGCTGCCATAAAAAACAGTTATGACGCTGTTATAAATTGATTAAACGAATATAGAAAAACGCGAAGCAAGTAAATACTACCAAAGACGTATTTTCCGTTTTTTTAAGAAACATCTGTAAAATACGCCTTTTGGACTAGCACATTAATATTCATAGCCATTGAAAAAAGTTAACTACGCAATGAAACCTTTATACAACCAAGTTCATTCATCAATTTTGTCACGCGTGCCCTTCATGGTATATCGGCGAAGGAGACTGTGTCGTAATGTCTTGCGAAGGAGCAACAGCGACTGAAGCAATCTCCTAAGTAGCCGAATACACGAGATTGCCGCGACGCCTGAGAGGCGTCTCGCAATGACCATTCTGCATTGTGACACAGTCTCG
>MWDG01000083.1 GCA_002070455.1 Deltaproteobacteria bacterium ADurb.Bin151 | reverse complement strand
CATCTGCGGGATTGCCAAAGGCGCCGGCATGATTGAACCCAATATGGCGACCCTGCTCACGTATGTGATGACCGATGCTTTGGTGGATACCAAGGCGCTCAATACAGTATTTCACCAGGTGATTGATGCGACATTCAACTCCATCAGCGTGGACGGTTGCATGAGCACCAACGATACCGCCATCATTCTTGCCAACGGTCTGGCGGCAAACAATCCGCTGGAGCGGGCTCAGGCACGCCTGCAGCGGTTTCGGGAAATGCTGACGGATGTTTTGGCGGAACTTTCCCAGGCCGTGGTGAAAGACGGGGAGGGCGCAACAAAATTTATCACGGTCGTGGTTGAAGGGGCAAAATCAAAGTCAGACGCAAGAAGGGTCGCCTATTCGGTGGCCAATTCCAATCTTGTTAAAACCGCTTTTTTCGGCGAAGATCCCAACTGGGGCAGAATCATTGCGGCAATCGGAGCTTCGGGAATCCCTTTGGAAAGAGAAAAAATCAGTTTATCCATAGGGAATGTCAACGTATTTTCGCAGGATACCCCGGCTGTTATTACGCTTTCAAAGTTGAAGGAAGTTTTTAAAGGCGGCAACATTGAAGTTCGCATCAGCCTGGGCGGCGGCGACAAGTCTTATGCTGTTTATACGTCCGATCTTTCTCATGATTATGTGAAGATCAACGCCGATTATTCCACCTGATACCCGGAAACCATAAAATACACGAATTTTATTGCCCAAGCAGTTATTATAACTTGAATAAACAAATTATTTGTGGTAATTGCCGCAAACATTTCACACATCTCCGGATTGTCGGCATGTTGCTTAGAAATTAAGTATGCCGGCCAAGTTGATGGGGGTGGCGGAAAAAACAAAAAGGAGAAAACCCATGTCAGCAATTTCAATGAAACTTTTACTCGAGGCAGGCGTCCATTTCGGACATCAGACCAACAAATGGAATCCGAAGATGAAACCCTACATCTTCGGGGCGCGAAACAACATCTACATTATCGACCTTCAGCAGACCGTCGGTCTTTTTCAGACGGCCTATAACTTTGTGGTCGATACGGTCAGTCAGGGCAAAGAAATACTTTTTGTCGGCACGAAAAAACAATCCCAGGAGGCCATTCGCGAAGAGGCGTCGCGCTGCGGAATGCCCTATGTCAATCAACGCTGGCTGGGCGGTATGCTGACCAATTTTGTCACCGTTAAAAAGAGTGTCGACCGCTTAAACAGCCTCAATAAAATGTTTGGCGACGATTCGATCAAGGCTTTCCCGAAAAAAGAAATCACCAAGCTGCAGAAGGAAATGGACAAACTGGAAAATGTCCTGGGAGGCATTAAAAACATGAAATCCCAGCCGGCTGCCGTCTTTATTGTTGATCCGAACCGTGAGCATATTACGGTCAAGGAGGCCAAGAAGTTGAAAGTTCCATTGGTGGCGATTGTCGATACCAATTGTGATCCAACCGATATCGACTACATTATTCCGGGAAACGATGACGCGATCCGGGCCATTAAGCTGTTTGCATCAAAATTTGCCGATGCGGTTTTAGAAGGCAAGAAAAAATTTGAAGAGAAAATGGTCGCCGAATCCAATAAAGAAGCGACGGAGGCTGCGGCAGAAAACAAGGATGCAGAATCGGATATTCCCGAAAGCGTCGAGATGGAAAACACTTCATCTGAATCGACTGATCAGCAGTAGCTTCTCACTGCTTTCGACAAAAGAATATGCAGGAATAGAATTTTAGGAGGACATGAAATTGGAAATCACTTCAACAATGGTAAAAGAATTAAGAACGAAAACCGGTGCCGGCATGATGGATTGCAAGGAAGCGCTGGCGGCGGTGGACGGTGACTTTGAAAAGGCTATCGATTTTTTAAGAAAGAAGGGTCTTTCCGCGGCAACCAAGAGATCATCCAAAGCGGCCAAAGACGGTACGGTTGCTTCCTATATACACATGGGTGGTAGAATCGGTGTCATGGTGGAAGTCAATTGCGAAACGGATTTTGTGGCCAAAACAGATGACTTCCAGACTATGGCCAGAGACATTGCCATGCACATCGCCGCATCCAATCCGCAGTATGTGCGCTCTGATGAAATTCCCGGTGATGCCCTTGATCGGGAAAAGGAAATCTATCGCAGTCAATTACGCGAGGAGAAGAAGCCTGAGAAAATCTGGGATAAAATCATCGAAGGGAAACTCAAGAAATATTATGAAGATGTGTGCCTGGTCGATCAGAAGTTTGTCAAAAACCAAGATATCACGATAGGGACCCTGGTCAATAATATGATCGCCAAAACAGGTGAAAATATCATGATCAGGCGTTTTGCCCGTTTTCAGCTCGGTGAGGAAATCAAGCAGTAATGAGCGAAAAGAAAAAGGCCGTATTCAAAAGAATTCTTCTGAAGCTGAGCGGTGAAGCTCTTTTGGGGAAGCAATCCACGGGCGTGGACCCTGACGTGGCGAATTACATTGCGGAAGAAATAAAGTCTCTTGCTGATCTGAAAATTCAGATCGGAATTGTCATCGGCGGCGGCAATATCTTTCGCGGTATTGAAGCCAGCGCAAAGGGGATGGACAGAACAACCGCCGACTACATGGGCATGCTGGCAACGGTGATCAACAGCCTTGCTTTACAGAGCGCACTTGAAATGCGCGGACTTCCGACACGGGTTCAGTCATCCATCGAGATGAGGGAAATCGCCGAACCGTTTATTCAGCGCAAAGCGGTCCGTCATCTGGAAAAGGGCAGAATTGTCATCTTTGCGGGAGGGACGGGAAATCCCTACTTTTCGACGGATACGGCAGCATCACTAAGAGCGATGGAAATTCAGGCCGATGTCATCATGAAAGCCACGAAGGTTGACGGTGTGTATAATGCGGATCCGGTAAAAAACAGATCCGCTGTTATGTTTAAAAAAATTAGTTATATTGATGTTTTAACAAAAAACCTTAAGGTAATGGATTCAACTGCGATTACCCTTTGTCGGGACAATTCGTTGCCCATCATTGTATTCAATCTGCAGAAAAAGGGCAATATCCGGAGTGTTGTTTGCGGTAAAAAAATTGGAACTTACGTAGGAGAATGATGATGAAAGAGCAGATTTTTGAGAAGTTCAAGGATCAAATGGAAAAAACAATATCTTCTCTGGAGAAATCATTCAGCAGAGTAAGAACCGGTCGTGCGTCTGTTTCCCTGCTGGATGGTATCAAAGTTGATTATTATGGAGCTCCCACACCGATTGCCCAGGTAGCTACTCTTTCCGTGCCGGAAAGCAGGCTTATTGTGATCGCGCCCTGGGATGTCACCGCCATCGGCGCCATCGAAAAAGCCATACAAAAGTCTGATTTGGGCCTGATGCCTTCCACCGATGGCAAGGTGATTCGCCTGTCCATTCCTCAGTTAACGGAGGAAAGACGCAAGGAACTTGTCAAAGTCGTCAAAAAAATGGCGGAAGAAGGCAAGGTGAAACTGAGAAATGAACGCCGGGACGCCAATGAAGCGTTGAAAGATTTAAAAAAGAATAATAAAATGTCAGAAGACGAAATGCACGACGCACAAAGTGAAGTTCAGAAATTGACCGACCGATATATTGAAAAGACCGATAAAATTTTGGCGGGAAAAGAAAAAGAGATTATGGAGATATAAATACCCGGAAGCAGAAAAATATTTTAATGGGGAGTCGAAAGCTCCCCATTTGTGTTTAAGAGCAAATGAAAAAGCAATGATCAAGATTGATCCAAACAAACTGCCGCGGCATATCGCCATTATTATGGATGGAAACGGCCGCTGGGCAAAACAGCATACCATGGGCAGGATTCGAGGCCACAAAAAGGGTGCTCAGGCCGTTAGGACGACGGTGACGGCCTGCCGTGAAATAGGGATTCAATATCTGACGCTGTTCGCATTCTCTTCTGAAAACTGGGGGAGACCCGACGAGGAGGTCAATGCCCTGATGTCCCTGCTGGAAGATTATCTGGAGAAAGAAACCCCGACGCTTCAGAAACAGCAAATCCGCCTGAATTCGATCGGGAATATCGAAAAGCTGTATCCTCCCGTGAGAAAAAAGCTTCTGGATGTTATGAAACTTACGGAGCAAAATGATAAAATGGTACTGAATCTGGCGCTGAGCTACGGAAGCCGTGATGAAATGGTTATGGCCATTCAAAAGATGATTTCGGACAGTCAAAAAGGAAAGCTGGCGATCGATGATATTAATCAGGACCTTGTGGGACGCTATTTATATACAGACGGCATGCCTGATCCCGATCTTTTAATCCGGACCAGCGGGGAATATCGTATCAGCAATTTCCTGCTCTGGCAGCTTGCCTATACGGAGCTGTATTTTACCGATGTGCTGTGGCCTGATTTTAAAAAAGATGATTTGTTGAAGGCGATTACCGTGTACCAGCGCAGGGAGCGCCGTTTCGGTTTGACGAGTGATCAAATCATTGTGAAATAGATTTCATGCGGGGAAAGAATGGCGATAAAGAACTCAAATCTGCAAAGATGGCTGACCGGCATTGCTCTGGGCGTCGTTTTACTCCTGATCATTTTGTTAGGATCCCTGGAATTATTTGCCGCGGCAATCATACTGATTATCATCATCGGCATATGGGAATACAACAGTATCGTATTCGGACCGGGTCACCTGAAAGAAAAAACGGAGGGCCTGATTCTCGCCGTTCTTATTCCCGTAGCCGTACTTTTTGGCAACGCGCAATGGGTCATTGCTCTTCTGTCTTTTGCGGTTATGGCCGTATTCATGGTCTTTCTGTGGAACATTAGCGAAAAAAGCTTTGATGTGTCTTTGGTGACCAGAGTGCTTTTTGGCATGCTTTATATTCCCCTTTTGACTTCGCACTTTATCATGCTTCGAAAACTGGACAGTGGAATTTCCTGGATTCTGCTTGTCCTGGTGATTGGAATTGTAGGGGATACCGTCGCTCTTTATGTGGGGAAATTTTTCGGGAAAAGAAAGCTGATTGCGCTGGTCAGCCCGGGTAAAACCGTGGAAGGCACCATCGCCCTTATATTGGGCGGGACTGTGGCCGCCTGCTTGTTCGGTCTTTTTCTTTTTCCTGATATCAGTGTTTACCATTTTCTGTTTCTCGGTTTTGCAGGCGGCATTATTGGACAGCTGGGAGATCTTTGTGAGTCCGTCATCAAAAGGAGTTACGGGAAAAAAGATGCCAGTTCGCTTCTTCCGGGGCATGGCGGGCTGATGGACCGGATGGACTCGCTGATTTTCCTGGGGCCCTTTGTTTATTATTACCGGATTTTTGTGATTGGCTGATGAAAAAAATTACCATTTTGGGATCTACGGGATCCATCGGTGTCAGCACGCTGGATGTTATCGAAAAGAATCCAAAGGCATTCAAGGTGACAGCGCTTGCGGCCGGACGCAATGTGAAACTTCTGGCTGAGCAGATTATCAAATATAAGCCGGAGATCGCTTCGGTCAGCACCAGGGAAGATGCTGAAAAGTTGCGTCAAATCCTGGGACGAAGAAAAAAGATTCCAATCCTTTATGATGAAACAGGTGTTGAGGAAGTTGCCTCGTATCCCTCATCCGATATGGTTGTTTCAGCCATTTCCGGCGCAGCGGGCCTCAAGCCTACTCTGGCGGCCATAGAAGTGGGCAGGGATGTTGCCCTGGCAAACAAGGAAACCATGGTGATTGCCGGGGACATCGTTACCCGACGGGCAAAGAAAAAAAAGATCAAAATTCTTCCCGTGGACAGTGAGCACAGCGCGATATTTCAATGTCTGGCTGGACAGAAGGCGCAATATTTGAGAAGGATTATTCTGACGGCATCCGGCGGTCCGTTTTATCGCCTGTCCCGTAATGAATTGAAAAAGGTGACGCTGGAACAGGCGCTGAGACATCCGCGATGGAAAATGGGAAGTAAGATCACCATTGATTCAGCCTCCCTGATGAACAAGGGGCTGGAAGTGATCGAGACAAAGTGGCTGTTTGACGTAGATGTTGCCCGCATTGACGTTTTGATTCATCCACAAAGTATTGTGCATTCCATGATTGAACTTCGCGATGGCTCTGTTTTGGCGCAACTGGGCATTGCCGACATGAGGATACCGATTGCCTGTGCATTGGCCTATCCGGACCGTTTGACCAATGATCTGCCGGTATTGAATCTGGCCGAAATCGGGTCGCTGGGATTTTTTAAACCGGACATGAAAAAGTTTCCGTGCCTTGGGTTGGCTTATGAAGCGGGGCGTCTGGGCGGAACGGCTCCCGTTGTCCTGAATGCGGCAAATGAAACGGCTGTTTCCGCATTTACAGAAAAAAAGATTTGCTTTAATGATCTGCCGAAAGTAATAGAAAAAGTAATGGGCAAACATCGGGTAAAGAAAAATCCATCCCTTGCCGATATTCTGGGCACAGACAGGGAAGCCAGAATAGAAGCAGGAATGATCATTAATCAATTAAGGAAAGGGTGACAGTTTGGTAACATTAATCTCATTTGTTGTTTTACTTGGAGTCCTGATTTTCATTCATGAACTTGGCCATTTTCTGGCCGCGCGCATCGGCGGGGTGGGAGTTCAGAAGTTTTCCCTGGGGTTTGGCCCGAAAATATTCGGAAAAACGGTCGGGGAAACAGAATATGTTCTTTCCTGGATTCCCCTGGGCGGATATGTAAAACTCCTGGGAGAATCCGGCACGGAAGAACTGCCTCCGGAAGACGAAGAAAGGTCCTTTTACAATCAGCCAACCTGGAAAAAGCTGTTAATTGTGCTGGCGGGGCCGGTTTTTAATTTTCTGCTGGCCGTAGTTATTTTCATCATTGTTTACATGTACGGGTTGCCCAATCTTGTCCCGGTCATAGGAGAAATGTCGGTTGATTCCGCGGCTGCTGCGTCAGGGATTATGAAAGGAGATACAATCGTCTCGCTAAACGATCAAAAGATCACTTACTGGGATGAAATAAAGCCAATTATAACAAAGGGAAAAGATCGTGAAGTGAAGGTAGTGGTTGAGCGTGGAGGCGAAAGCAAAACCTTTACCGTGAAACCCAAAATCACCAGGACAAAGAATATTTTCGGTGAAGAAGAATCAACCTATCTCATCGGGGTATCGCCTTCGGGCAAAACGGTCATCGAAAGAAAAAATCCGGTGCAGGCAGTGATTTCATCGTTTGAAAAGACATGGGAAATCAGCAAACTCACCGTTATTTCCGTTGTCAAAATGATTGAGGGGGTCATTTCTCCCCGGACGCTGGGAGGACCGATTTTCATTGCCCAGGTTGCAGGAGCGCAGGTCAAGGAAGGGCTTATTCCGTTTATCCTTTTCATGGCTGTTTTGTCGATCAACCTGGGTGTCATCAATTTGTTCCCCATTCCTGTTCTGGATGGGGGGCATATCTTCTTCTACCTGATCGAAATGGTGACCAGAAGAGAAATTCCCCTGAAAGTAAAAGAATGGTCTCAGCAAATCGGTTTCGTTTTCCTGGTGATGCTGATGCTTTTTGTTATCATGATTGATATCGAACGGCTCGACATCAAGCCGATTAATGATGTTTTAAAATTCTTCAAGTAATATGCTGACACTGGCTTTTGATTCGTCTTCGAAAACAGCTTCTGTTTCACTTCTGCGCGACAGGGCTGTTCTTTATGATACCATTATCAATAATGGCCGCAATCATTCTGAAGTGCTTCTTCCCGCCATTGATGATGCGATCCGTCTGGCAGGCGTTTCATTGCCGGAAATTGATTTGTTTGCCTGTACCCTGGGGCCGGGGTCATTTACCGGATTGCGCATTGGCGTCAGCACCTTGAAAGGATTGATGATGGCCACGGGAAAACCGGCGGCGGGAGTTTCGACACTGGCTGCCCTGGCGCTCAATGTAAAAGATCCAAAGGCGGTGATTGGCCCGATGATGGATGCCGGCCGCGGCCAGGTCTATCTTGCCTATTATCGATATGATAAAAACGGGACTTTGATACAGCTGGAATCTGAGAGAGCCCTGAATCCGGAAAGCATTGGGGATTGTTTGAAGGAGGATGTGATTTATGTCGGAGATGGTGCAATGAAGTACGCGGATCTGATCCGTTCCGTCAGCAATGAAATAGCCATCGCTCCCCAACAGGATCAATATATCTGCGCCTCCTCTGTCGGAATCCTGTCTATTGAAAAATACATGCATAATGATTTGCTTGATCTATCGGCATGTGTTCCTTTTTATTTGCGTTCGGCCGACGCGCTGCCGAAAAAAACCGTTCTTCTTTAAAAAAGATAAGCCGCTTTGCGGTTTTTACAAATCCATTTCCGTCAGCACTGGAAAAGCCGGCAAGAGGGAGTGAGATTCTCATGTTTCGGAAAAAATATTGGAAAGGCTCAGAAAGAAATTTAGACAGGGCAGGCCTGTTGCCAGTTCTTGCTGTATGGCTGATATTGATTCTCCCGCTTTGTCCCGTTCATGCACAGAGTGTTTTGGCAAGGCCAGCCAGTCTGAAAACCGGAGCCCCTGTCTCGTCTGTTGCGGTTGTGAATGTCTATCCCCACGATGCCGCGAACTTTACCCAGGGGTTGTTTTTCCATGAGGGCTTTTTTTATGAATCCACAGGGCTTCATGGAAAGTCGTTCCTGTACCGTAAAGATATCACAACCGGAAAAACCCTGCAAAAAGTCAACATGGGTCAGGAGTATTTCGGTGAAGGAATTGCCCTTCTGAGGAATAAAATTTATCAGTTGACATGGAAAAACGGCATCGTTTTCGTTTATGACAGGCAGACTTTCCGGAGAATCGGTAGAATGAAATATGAAGGAGAAGGATGGGGGTTGACATCGGACGGCAGATATTTGCTGATGAGCGACGGTTCGTCAACCATCACATTTCGCGATCCTGATTCATTTCAAGCGGTCCGGAAAATCGAGGTCCTTGACGGCAACCGCCCTGTGGACAGACTCAATGAACTGGAATTCATTGAGGGTGAAATATGGGCACATATATTTACCCCAGATTCCGCAATAGGGCAGATTTCTATTGCGTAGCAATAGGGATTGGGTTAAAAATGCGTAAGGAAATTGAT
>MWDG01000082.1 GCA_002070455.1 Deltaproteobacteria bacterium ADurb.Bin151 | reverse complement strand
CCGCGTGCCGTGCGTCCCATGTCCCGAACTTCATCTTCGCGGAAACGAATCGCCATGCCCCGTTTTGAGGCCAGAAAAACATCCTGATCGCCGTTCGTCAACTGCACATCCACCAGCTCATCGTCGTCGTCGATGGAAATGGCAATGATGCCGCCTGTTCTTGGATTGGAGTAAGCGGCCAGATCGGTTTTCTTAATAATGCCTTTTCTGGTTGCCATCACAACGTATTTATCTGTGACAAATTCCCTGATCGGAAGAGTCGCACTTACACGTTCACCCGGAGCCAGACTGACCAGGTTGACCATCGCTTTTCCCTTGGCCGCCCGTCCCGCCTGCGGGATCTGATACACTTTCAGCCAGTGTACTTTCCCCGCGCTGGTGAAGACCAGAAGGTAATGATGCGTGGAAGCGATAAAGATCTTTTCCACGAAATCCTCTTCCTTGGTACCCATGCCGACCTTGCCCCGCCCTCCCCGGTGCTGGCTCTTATAGAGGCTGACTGCGTTGCGTTTAATGTATCCGGCATGAGAGATGGTAACAACCATATCTTCTTCGACGATCATGTCTTCAATATCAATATCTTCCGTGCTGGCGACAATTTCCGTACGCCGTTCATCTCCGTATTTGCTTTTGATTTCGTTAAGTTCATCGATGATGACCCGGAGGACTTTCTGCGGGTCAGCCAAAATGCCTTCCAGCCTGGCTATCAATGCGGTTACCTCCGCGTATTCCGCGTCGATCTTTTCTCTTTCCAGTCCGGTCAGGCGCTGCAGCCTCATCTCGAGAATCGCTTTGGCCTGGATCTCGGACAAATTGAATTTCGCGCACAGGGCAACCGCCGCTTCATTGGGATTTTTTGCCGCCTTGATGACTTTGATGATTTCGTCGATGTTGTTCAGGGCAATGATGTAACCTTCCAGAATATGCGCCCGTTCTTTGGCTCGCGCCAGGTCAAAACGCGTGCGGCGGACAACCACCTCTTGCCGAAATACAATGAATTTTTCCAGTACTTCCTTTAGGTTGCAAACTTGCGGACGGTTGTCAGAAATCGCCAGCATGATGATGCCGAAAGAAACTTCCATTTGCGTGAATTTGTAAAGCTGATTGAGAATGATCGCGGAACTTTCGTCACGCTTGAGTTCAATCACAACGCGGATGCCTTCCCGGTCCGATTCGTCGCGCAAATCAGAAATGCCGGCAATTTTCTTGTCACGCACCAGCTCCGAGATTTTTTCAATCAGTGAAGCCTTGTTGACCTGATAGGGCAGTTCGGTGACAACGATGGTTTCTTTGTCGTTGCGGGCATTCTTTTCGATCAGTGCCCGCGCGCGAATCCGGATGATGCCGCGCCCCGTTTTATAGGCGGCAAGAATTCCCTCTCGGCCGTTAATAAACCCTGCAGTGGGAAAATCCGGACCCGGAATAAATTTCATCAGTTCTTCAACAATCATTTTGGGATTCCGGATGAGGGCGATGGTGCCGTCGATGATTTCCGTCAGATTATGAGGGGGAATATTGGTTGCCATGCCAACGGCAATTCCCGAAGAGCCGTTGAGCAGCAAAAGCGGAATGCGGGTAGCCAGCAACGACGGTTCCTGGAGCGATTCGTCATAGTTGGGTACATAATCGACGGTGTCTTTTTCCAGATCGGCCAGCACTTCATCGGATATGCGAGCCAACCGGCTCTCCGTGTAACGCATGGCCGCAGGCGGATCACCGTCTATGGAACCAAAGTTTCCCTGTCCATCCACCAGCATATAGCGCAGAGAAAAATCCTGCGCCATCCGCACCATGGTGTCATAGATGGCTGCGTCACCGTGAGGGTGATACTTACCCATGATATCGCCGACGATACGTGCGGATTTTTTGTATGGCTTATTGTGGCGGTTGCCCATTTCGTACATCGCATACAATATTCTCCGATGCACCGGTTTCAGGCCGTCGCGTACATCGGGTATTGCCCTGCCGATGATGACGCTCATGGCATAATCCATGTAGGATTTTTTCATTTCGTCTTCTATATTCACCAAAGACATCTTATGGTGGATATCACGTTCCATGTTTTTTCCTCTCTTCAAAAAAAAGCCGCTGTACGGACTGGCTGAAATTACTTTATTTCTTGCTACTGTCAGATATCCAGGTTGGAAACGTGCAGTGCATTTTCGTAAATGAAGTCACGCCGCGGCTCCACCTGATCTCCCATCAGGGTGGTAAAAATATCATCCGCAACGACGGCGTCTTCGACCCCCACCTGCAGCAGCGTGCGCTTCTCCGGATTCATGGTGGTTTCCCAGAGCTGCTCCGGATTCATTTCACCAAGACCTTTGTATCGCTGCATCGTCAAACCTTTTTTACCCTGTTCAATAATGTGATCAATCATGGCCCGGGCTGAGGGCAGAACAACCGGTGTGGCCAGTTCGTCCGATTTGTCCATGTAAGGGGGCTCACCCAGAAGGGAAACCTGCCCCAAAAGCGACCGGATTTCTCCAAATTGCGGCGTGCGAAAAATTTCCCGGTCGATGCAGCTTGTCACGGTCTTTCCGTTCTGCCGGATCTCAAACACCATTTTGAAGCCGCCGTGATCAGGATCCCTGTCAATACGATAATCGGCAACAATGTCACTCCCCATTGCGACGACCGTTCTGCCCGCGATTTTAAGAAGCTCACCTTCATTTTGAAAGGATTCATCCACCAATGTAGGATCACCGGCAGCAATTCGAACGATGTTCCGGTCGCGGCGTTCCTTTTCAAACCGGTCCAGCAGATCTTTAATGCGCATGAATTTCTTCAACAGCGGCAGAAGCTTATTGCCGGAGACAGGAAACGGACTGCCGTCTCCCATAAACAGATTCACCTTATTCACGCCGTTTTCCAGAATATAGCTTTTCATCTGTTCTTCATTCTGGATATAGAGTTCTTTCTTCTTGTCCACCACCTTATAAAGCGGCGGCTGAGCGATATAGAGATAACCGCGCTCGATCAATTCCCTCATCTGCCGGAAAAAGAAAGTCAAAAGCAGCGTGCGGATATGAGATCCGTCCACGTCGGCATCTGTCATGATAATCACTTTATGATAACGAAGTTTACTGACGTCGTAATCGTCCGAACCGATGCCGGTTCCCAGAGCGGTCACCATGACTTTGATTTCTTCGTTCTGCAGCATCTTGTCAAAGCGTGCTTTTTCAACATTGAGAACTTTTCCACGCAGCGGCAGGATGGCCTGATATTTCCGGTCACGTCCCTGCTTTGCTGAACCGCCGGCTGAATCTCCTTCTACAAGGTATATTTCACTGAGTGCCGGATCCTTTTCCTGGCAGTCGGCCAGTTTTCCGGGCAGTGCTCCAACCTCCAGCGCGCTTTTACGCCTGGTAAGCTCGCGGGCACGACGGGCCGCCTCACGCGCGCGGGATGCCTCCATGCATTTATTGAGAATTTGTTTGGCAATGGATGGGTTTTCCTCCAAAAAAGAACCTATTTTTTCATAAACAATCCCTTCCACCAACCCCCGTACGTCTGAGTTGCCAAGTTTGGTTTTGGTTTGTCCCTCAAATTGAGGATTGCGGACCTTGACGCTGATGACGCAGGCCAAACCTTCGCGCAAATCTTCACCGCGCAGAGATTCCTTGGCGTCCTTGATTATTTTATTATTGGTAGCGTAGTTATTGAAAACACGGGTAAGCGCCGAACGGAATCCCACCATATGCATGCCGCCTTCAACGGTGTTGATACTGTTGGCAAAAGAAAAAATATTCTCCAGATAACTTTCATTGTACTGTAATGCTACTTCAACGGAACAGTCTTCCCTGGAACCGGTTACATAAATCGGCTCCTTGTGCAGCACTTTTTTATTGCGGTTGATGTACTCCACAAAAGAAACAATACCGCCTTTGTAAAAAAAATCTGCGGTTTTTTCTGTCCGCTCATCGATCAGGTTGATCCTGACACCTGAATTCAGAAAAGCCAGTTCCCGTAAACGGTTGGCGATAATATCAAAACTGAATTCGGTTTCCTCGAAAATTTCGTCATCCGGTAAAAAAGCAACTGTGGTACCGCGGCCTCTTGTTTTTCCAACCATTTGCAGCGGCCCGTCCGGAATACCGATTTTATAGGTTTGCCGGTAAACATTGCCGTCTCGCCGTACTTCCAGTTCACAATGTTTGGAAAGGGCGTTTACCACAGACACCCCTACACCGTGCAGACCACCGGATATCTTATAGGAGTCATTTGAAAATTTCCCCCCCGCATGCAGTTTGGTCATTGCCACTTCCGCTGCCGACACACCTTCTATCTTATGGATATCAACCGGGATACCCCTACCGTTGTCATCCACAACAATACTGTTGTCAACGCGGATTTTTACCGTAATCGTGTCGCAGAATCCTGCCGCAGCCTCGTCGATACTATTATCGACAACCTCATACACCAGGTGGTGTAAACCTTCTTTACTGGTAGAACCAATATACATCGCCGGTCTTTTGCGAACCGCTTCCAGACCCTCTAAAACTTTAATACTATCCGCATTATACTGCTCTGTCATAAAAAAATTTTTAACTCCTTGTTGATTGCGCTCAATAAATTCCTTCTGGATTATTTATATCTTCAGCGGCATGACAATACATAAATAATCGTCACCTTCCGCAGGTTTAATTAATGTCGGTTTCAATCCCACTCCAATTTCCAACACAATATTGTCCAAAGAAATCGCCGAAACGGCATCAATAACGTAATTGACATTAAATCCCACATCAAACTCCTCACCGGTATAATTAATGTCAATTTCCTCCATTGCCTCTCCCACATCCAGATTTGTGGAATTGAGAGTCATTTTTCCTTCGGACAAAGAAAGAATCACTCCACTGTAACGCTCCGAAGATACAACGTTCATTCTTCTTAATGCATGAAGAAAAGTTTCCTTATCAATATTTACCGCCACACCTTTTTCTGTCGGAATCACCCGTTTATAATCAGGATACTCGGCATCCACCAGGTTCACCTTTAAAATGGTATTTTCAGTTTTCACCACGAACATATTTTTATGAATCCCGACACTGACATTTTCATGAACATCAATAATTTTTTTAACTTCCATCAACCCTTTACGGGGAATGATGATTCCCTTCGTCATTTCCGGGAAAGGCTCCGCCGTATTTATCCTGGCAACCGCAAGTCTGTGACCGTCCGTTGCAACCATTCTCCAGATATGATTTGTTCCGTCTGAAACTATTTCCAGAAACACCCCATTGAGGTTCTTCCTGCTCTCATCAAATGCCATCGCGAAAGATGTCTTATTAATTAATTCGATTATGGATGATCCAGGTATATGAACAAACTGTACATTTTGACTGTCCGCAACGCTTGGAAAATCGTCAGCAGGCAAACCGGGAATCTTATAAACAGCCCTCTGGCATGTCACCTTCACGATATTATTGGCGCTTTTTGTAAAATGAACAATCTCTCCCTGAATTTCTCTCACCATTTCATAAAGTTTTTTTGCAGAAAGTGTAATTTCACCTTTTTCCGCAATATCCGCGTCATAATCAGAAATGAGGCTGATTTCTCGGTCTGTGGCAATGATTTTCAATTTATTATGTTCTGTCTTTAAAAGAACGTTATTTAAAATGGGGGTCGTCGTCTTTTTTTCGACAATTCCTAAAGTTTTCTGAATTCCTTCCAGAAAGGTATTTCTATTAATTTTAAATTCCATCCTTTCCTCCCGTTCTTTTATTTTTCTTTTTTTTCTTTATATACATATAATCAGTAATAGTAATAAGTCCTGTGGATATGTTGATTGCTGTAAATTTTCTCTTTAATTTTAATTCTTTTAATCAATAAAACTTGTGGAAGAAACGGGTGAAACTTTTCTACGATTTGTTGATAATACTGTCTTCAATATCCTGTACCAATTTTGAAAAATTAACATTCGATTCCATCGATTTTAAGATTTTGTTATTTGCGTAAATAACCGTTGAATGATCGCGTCCGCCAATCTTCTGCCCGATGTCAGGATAGGAAAAGTTTGTTAATTTCCTTGCAAGGTACATGGAGACCTGGCGAGCTAAGACAAGGTTTTTATTTTTATTGTGAGCTTTAATATCTGCGATCTTCACATTCATTTTTCCCGCAACCACTTTAATAATTTCTTCCACACTGACTTCTTCTTTATTGTTGTGTTTGACCAGTTTTTTCAGCACTTCTTTTACCAGGTCCAGGTTGATCTCCCTGTTGGTCAAAGAGGAATAAGCGGATATTCGGATCAGGAAACCTTCCAACTCACGAATATTGGATTCCACGTGAGAAGCGATGTAATGCGCAACAGCAGGAGAAAGGTCAATTTTAATTTCGTGCATTTTCTTTTCAATAATCGCGATTTTTGTTTCAATTTCCGGAGGTTGAATGTCAGCAATGAGTCCCCATTCAAACCGTGAACGCAATCTTCCTTCCAGGTTGGGGATATCTTTCGGAAATTTATCGGAAGTGACAACAATCTGCTTACCGGAATCATGAAGGGTATTGAAAGTGTGAAAAAATTCTTCCTGTGTTCTATCTTTTCCGGCCAGAAAATGAATATCATCAATCAGTAATGATCCGATATTCCGGTATTTTTCACGAAATTTCGACATCCGGTCATAACGGATGGAATTAATCATTTCATTCATAAAAGCTTCAGCCGAAACATACATGACATTCAACTCGGGATGAGAGGCAGTTGTCATCAGGCCAATCGCGTTTAGCAGGTGTGTTTTTCCCAACCCTGAACCGCCGTAAATAAAAAGTGGATTATAGTTTTTGGCCGGCTGCTTGGCGACGGCAATGGAAGCAGCATGGGCAAACTGGTTGGACGGACCGACAACGAAACGATCAAAAGTATAGTTGCCGTTTAAAAAAGAAATGTTTTTATTACGGCTGGCGTGGTTATTTCCCGGATGATTCCGGTCCTGGTCAAACGGCAATACAGCCGCTTCCGGCTTTTTTTCTTTGTCCCTGCTTAAAATAAAATCAATATCAACACTGATGCCGATTACACTTTGCAGGGTGTTCTTAATCATGGATAAATAATTATCCATCAGCCAGTCCTTAAAAAATTTATTTGGAACAGCCAATTGGATGCATTTGTCTTCCATTGCTAATATTTTGATGGGTTTTATCCAGGTGTCAAAATTCTGTTTTGAAACTTTCTCCTGAATAATTTTAGTAGCTTTATCCCAAACCGATTCCATCTTCAACCTTCAGTAAACAATATTATCAACAGTTGTTGATAATCATTCATTATCTCGATTACAGTTCATCCAGTAGATAGCGCGCCAGGCGGTTTAGCTCATCCATGGATTTGTATGTAATTTCTATTGCTCCTTTATTGGCCGATCCTTTGATCTGTACCCTCGCCATGCATTTTACCGTCAGGGACTTTTCAAGATCCGACATGTAGCGGTCTTTGACGGCGGCCCTTTTTTCAGAGGGTTTTTGCTTTAAACGGTTTATTAATTTTTCTGTTTCCCGGACATTAAGGTCTCGCTTTAAAATAAGGTCCAAAACGGTCAACTGCTCTTCCATTGAAGTAAGCGCCAGGAGACATCGTGCATGACCCGATGTGATTTTTTTGGCCACAAGGGCGGTCTTGGCCTTGACGGGCAGCTTTAAAAGCCGGATCGTATTGGCAATGGTCGAACGGTCTTTACCGACCTGCGCGGATACGGATTCCTGGGAAAGATTGAACTTTTCTATCAGCGTGACGTAGGCATCGGCTTCTTCCAAAGGATTGAGCTCTTCGCGCAGCAAATTTTCAATCAGAGATAGCTCGGCTACTTCCAGGTCCGATGCTTTCCGCACAACAATCGGAACGTCCTTCAAGCCTGCCATTTGCGCTGCTCTCCAGCGCCGTTCCCCGGCAATAATTTCATAACCCTGTTCAACTTTGCGGACGATAATCGGTTGAATGATGCCCGTTTGCTTAACAGAAGCAATCAGTTTTTTCTGGTCTTCGTCGTTGAACGTTTTGCGGGGTTGATACCGGTTCGGGCGCAGCTCCTCAATGCCACAGGTGCTGGTTGGTACACTTTTGCCGTTTCCTTTCTCGAGCAAATCGGGAAAAATAGCACCCAGCCCTTTGCCCAGCGCGTCTTTTTTTTGCGCCATTTACGTTCCCCTCCGAAGGATTTCTTCCGCAAGCGCCATATACGCAAATGCTCCCCGCGATTTGACGTCGTAAAGGATAATCGGTAATCCGTGACTCGGACTTTCCGAAAGCCTCACGTTTCGCGGGATAATGGTTTTTAAAACCTTGTTGCCCAAATGTTTGCGCACATCCTCCGCCACGCGATGCGCCAGTGAATTTCGGGCATCAAACATGGTCAGTAAAATTCCGTCCAGGGACAGCCCGGGATTTAAATTCGCCTTGACCAGCTTAACGGTATTGAGCAGATAGCTCAAACCTTCCAGCGCATAGTACTCGCACTGCAGCGGAACAATCAAAGCATGAGCGGCGACGAGCGCATTGACTGTCATGAAACCCAGTGACGGCGGACAGTCAATAATAATGAAATCATAGGATCCGTTCATGGATTGCAGCAGCTTGCGCAGCCGGACTTCACGATCTTCCAGATGAACAAACTCCACTTCCATACCAATGAGATCCTGGTTGGACGGCACCATATGCAGATTAGGCAGAGCTGTTTCGACAATCACGGAATCCAGCGTTACCTGACCGATCATGGCATGGTAAAAATTGGACTGACCATGCAGGATTCTGTCGATTCCCAGCCCGCTGGTGGCATTGCCCTGCGAGTCGGCATCGATGAGCAGAGTTTTCTTTCCTGCTGCAGCGAGCGACGCAGATAAATTAACCGCGGTGGTCGTTTTGCCGACGCCGCCCTTTTGATTTGCGATACATATGATTTTATTCATTATTTTTGTGTAAGTCTTTCGAAAATTTCTTTTTGAAAAACCTTGGCAAGGACTAACACAAAAAAGGGTTTTTTAGAAGGGTTTTTTGCTTTATTTTGCCTTTCGGGCAATAATAATTTTACGGGGCGGACCCAGAAAAGATTTATTTATATCATATTGATTTATTTCATATATTTTTGGTGTGTTTTTGTCTTCCAGCGCGGTTTTCAATTCCACTGAAACATCCTGTCCTTTCAGAGTTATCAACAGGCCTTCCGGAACGAGAAAATACTGTCCCAGAAGCAGCAGTTCAGACAGTTTAAATGCGGCTCGTGAAATGACAATTTCAAATTTTTCGCGCCAAGCATCCATTCGGGTGATGTTTTCCGTCCGGTCATGAATGATCAATGTGTTTTCAAGTTTTAAAAGGCGTATCACCTGTTTTAAAAATGATACCTTTTTGCGATTGGATTCCAGCAGGTGAAGTTTTATCGATGGAAGAAAAATTTTTAATGGGATGCCCGGAAACCCTGCGCCGGAACCGATGTCCACGATTCTGGCGTTTGG
>MWDG01000081.1 GCA_002070455.1 Deltaproteobacteria bacterium ADurb.Bin151 | reverse complement strand
TTCCCGAACCATCATCGGCCTGGTCATGGCGTTCACTTCCATCCAGTAGTGGGCAACTTTGGTCACTTCCTGCCAGGGAAAGCGGGCCGGGTCTTTGATCGGCTCCTGAATGACCGGTTCAGTTGCGCAGTTGGTGACAACATAAAGCCAGTAACAATCGCGGCGGTCTTCTGCTACACGCCTTTCGTTCGGGGTGAGCAAAATGGTGCCCGTGGCTGCGGCCAGACCTTTGACCTCGATGAGACGCAGTTCACCGGAATTAATGTCCAGACTGGTAATGTCGTATCCCAGGTTTTTCTCGCAAACGTCATAAACTTGTCGGCCCTGGGCCTGTTCATGCTCCATTACCGTACGCATGGCGGTAGCTTCAGTTTCCAGGTTTGGTCTCATCTTGCGGACATCCGGGGCTTCCCGCTCCGGATGAGGCAGAACAAGTACGCTTGATATCCGTTCCACGGCTTGCAGAGACAGGGACCGCTGACGTTCAAGTTCCTGTCTGCGTCGCTCGCGTCGGGCCAGTAATTCCGCGTGACGGTTTTCCGCCTGCACCAAACGGCCATCCGCGCCGGCAATACCCTTTTCCTTGTCTTCGTTTGCCTTTCCAATCTCTTCATCAGCCCGTTGCAGTAATTCAGTCAAGGACAGCTCGACATGATCAACGATGCGTTGTACTTCAGCGATTCGCTCCTGTCGTGTTTCCTCCAGGAAGAACTGAAGAGCATTTTTATGTAGCCATGCGGATGGCTCTGGCTCATTGGCAATGGCGGGTTTGAGATCCGGAGGTTCTGCAGGTGAAAAGTTTCCAAGCATGTTTGGTTCGCGAAGCCTCGGTTCACCATTCCCTGTCAGTTCTACCGCAAAAAGACGTTCATGAACGATATGCCCAAGGCCATCCACCACGCGGGCACGGTAAAAGTCGATGCGTGATGGGTTCTCGTTTTGCAGGGAATAAAAACATGCGCCCTTTCCAAACGATTCAGTCGCTTTTGCACAGGCATGCCTGCGCATGGACTCAAAAAGAGGATGGCCGGGTGTAACCCATTCGAGGCTGTTGGTTTCAGCGGCTTCACGGTCGGTTGAGCAGCGTGGGTATTTCAATGCCAGACTGGGGAATTTCCAATCCTGTTCACGCTCGTAACGTTGAAGGATCGCCGGTGTTCGGGCAGGCTCAAATGCATGCGGCATATCATTGATGATCTTGAGTTTCATTGGTACATATTCCGCGGCCTCACAAATGAAACGGGCAATCGTCTCAGGCACGACACGTTTTTCCTGTGCTCTGGCACGGCGTTCAATCAACATTTCCAGGTTGAGTTTTTTAGATGCAAGGCCCTCAAGCGCATTCTGGCAGATCAAGCGGAAACGTTTTTCATCCACATTTTCCAGTAATCGCTCTTCAAGATCGGCATCGCCGAGCTTGCCTGCGTAATAATCCCGAAGCACGCGTTCAACATGGGCGGCAGGAAGTAATTCGCCCACCACATTGAAAACGGCGTCATCGTCCAGTGCGTCCCGGATTTCCTGAAGCTTATCCAATAATCGTTGGAGCACACGGCCTTCAATGGTGTTCGTGGCCACAAAATTAAATATCAGGCAGTCTTTGCGCTGACCGTAACGATGAATTCGCCCCATGCGCTGTTCAAGACGATTGGGATTCCAGGGGATGTCATAGTTGAAAAGAATGTTGCAAACCTGAAGGTTGATGCCTTCTCCGGCCGCTTCGGTAGCCACCAGAATCTGGATGCCCCCCTCACGAAATTGCTGTTCGGAGTAAAGACGCGTCCCCTGCTCATCACGGGCGCCGGGTTTCATTCCGCCATGAATGCAACCCACTCTAAAGTTCCATGCCTTTAGCTTTTGAACAAGATAGTCCAGGGTGTCTTTGAACTCGGTAAACAGCAAAAGACGCTTTTCAGGATGATCAAAAAAGCCTTCCTTGTGCAGCAAGTCTTTGAGTTTGGATAGCTTTGCCTCCGCACCAGCATCCTCTACGTTCTGGGCCTGCCGGGCAAGGCTTTTAAGCTCTTCGATTTCCTCTCGAATTTGCCCGGCGTTTCCTGCAAGCGTTATGGCTTCGAGCATCATTTCAAGACGCTCGCGTTCCCCTTCCTCCATTTCCTCGATTTCTTCCGGATCGGGAAGATCAGGCGGCGCCATGCGGGCCAGTTCCTGTGCTCTCTTGATACCTTCTTCCAATCGGCGTGCCCGGTTTTCCAGACTGTGACGCATGGCGTAAGTACTGGAGGCGAGTCTTCGCTGATAAAGGGACATTAAAAAGCCAACAGCGCGGGCGCGAGGATCATCGCCCTGGGCTGCGGCCTTGGCGCTCTGGCGTTTAACAAATCGTGTTATTTCTCGATAAAGTTCAAATTCCGGCCCGTCAATTTGGAAATCAACGGTGTGAGGAATGCGCTTCGTGAAAATCTTCTCCGCCACCCAGGTTCCATCCGATCGCCGGTCGGGGAAATACACCATGGCTTCTTTCGTGCGGCGCAGGTAAAACGGGGCACGACGACGTTCCATAGCCTCCTCGATAGAGCGGACATCTGCATAGACATCCGGATCGAGCAGTTGAAGAAATAATGAAAAATTACCCGGATCGCCTTTGTGGGGCGTTGCCGTCATCAGCAGGAGATGATCGGATGTGTCACGTAAAAGCTCGCCCAAGGCGTAGCGCGCCGTTTTGCGGGCGGGTGGCGTCCAGGACATGCGGTGTGCTTCATCGACAATAATAAGGTCCCACTGGACTTGCCGCAATCCTGGAAGAATTTCCGTGCGTTTTGCAAGATCAAGCGATGTAATTACTTTTTTTTGTTCTATCCACTGGTTTACGCCAAACTGGTCGCGGATATCGCCGCCCTTTAAGACCAGGAATTTCTCATCGAATTTTTCTTTAAGTTCCCGTTGCCATTGAAATGAAAGATTGGCCGGGCAGACAATCAGTATTCTTTCGGCAAGCCCGCGCAGTTGAAGTTCACGGATAAGGAGGCCTGCCATGATTGTTTTTCCGGCTCCAGGATCATCGGCTAGCAGGAAGCGCACGCGGGCCAGTTTTAACAAGTAGTCATAGACAGCCTCAAGCTGGTGCGGCAATGGATCAACGCGTGAAATGGACAGGCCAAAGTAGGGGTCAAACTCCCACGCAATGCCCAAAGAATATGCCTGAAGGCCTAAACGAAGGAGGCGGGCATCCCCATCATAGGTGAAACCGGATTCAATAATGGATAAGCTTTCAACATCTTGCGAGGTGAGGGTTACTTTTCGAAAACGCTCGGACTGAGTGCCCACCAAACCGACGGACAAAGTCCCATCGTGTCTGCCGCTTACTGTCTCCACTCGCATCGGTTCATTGAACAGAGACCCGATCAGGATACATCCTTCACATATTCGCTCGATTGAAACTGTCATCCATTATCAGCTTTCTCATGATTATCACGGCTTGTTTTCCGGTCACGGCTGTTTTAGAGTCAGGTCTTGAAATATAAGTTTTCCGCCGCCCCTTCCTCAATATATAGTTTTCGCCTGATGATGCGCGGCAAATAATACAACTGTTTCAATAGATTGCAAGAATAAAATAGTGGACGGTGAATAGAAAAGGTGCAAGGACAAAGGCACGAGGTTAAGGCTAACAGCATCCACCTCCGGCGCTTTCGCGCCATCCAGCATGCGCCGGACTGACGCCTCCGTCTGACCGAAACACCGATTAACCTGAAGATTGAGCAAGTTCACACGTGCGCAGGACGTTATTCTTTGTGCGGATCATCGGGACTGGATCGACCATCGCCCTTCGCGAAGGCATCCAAGCCACCCTGCAGGGTTCATCCTTTGGTTCGCCATCGAGCATGCGGCCGTCGGAAAATTCATCACAAACCCAATGTTCACACACGGTCTTCTATCATCGATGCCATTGCCCGGTTAATGCGCTTCAGCGCTTGATCCAGATTAAAGGTCTCCCGTTCTTTTCCGGTCAACACTTCGAAAAGTTCTTCTTTAACTCGTGCGCGCATATCTTTTATTTCCTGAACCGACCGCCCCATGTTCACAAGGTATTTTTTCAGAGCAGTGTCAGCCTTATCTTCAGCCAGTTTATTACGAAATAGTTCAATGATCTGTTTGTTTTTCAGATTGAACTTGTTTCGCAAAATGAAATCGAGGTCATAAAAGTCACGCGGCGCGATGTCTTTTCTTAAGGCCGCCGCCCGCAGTTTTTCGCTGACGATTTCATTGAGCGCCAGACAGTTGACAAAACCTGCATCAAACAGGGGTGCGCCTGTAAAGGGGTGTTTATAGAGATGCTGAATCCGGCGCGATTCGGGATCGATCAGCGGGTTGAATCGGAGACTGATTTCAAGCTTTATGGATTGGGCAACAGGCAGCGTAACGGCATCATAGACAAGATAATAAATATACTGTTTTGATTCATTTCGGCCCGCGCTTTCCATGCCTTCCAACCGCATGCCCAGGGTGTCGGCAAAGGCGGCGATATTATCTTTGATGGTTTGTATGGCCTTGCGTCTGATTCCCCTTGTTGCGGAATCGTCAGGCAGGCGCATGGTGAAATCCAGATCTTCGCTCAGCCGGTAATAGGAATAATAAATTTTATTGAGACAGGTGCCGCCCTTGAAAATCAAATCCGCGCTGAGATCGAATATTCGGGATAGAATAAACGTCAGGTAATAGTCTTTCTCCATCAAAGGCGCGTAAAAACCTGCATGCATAGCCGCCCGATCGACAAGGTCGCGGAATTTATCTTTATCGTGATGGATCAGAAATGATGACGCGCCACTTTTCATTGATCTTTCCTTTTCGATCTTCGGTGAATGAAATGAGCGATGTTTTTTGCACGCTTTTTAACAGCGGCGCGAGAAGCTTGTCATCCACGCCGGCTTTTTCAAGCGCCAGCCCGATGCGCTTTCGCGTTTTGATCACGGGAAACCGCACGGCGTATTGGATCACTTTTTTTATGTCGCATTTTCCTTCTTTGACAAAGCGGGCCAGAATATCAGCGGCGGCATCCGGCCCACCCACGGGATTGCTGTAATACATCAGGTCGATCAACGTCCTCTCTTTCGAACTGACATTGACCGTTTTCCCGCGAATTTCTATGGTTTCCATCCCGTACAGTCTATTGGCCGGAATCTTGATGAATTTATACGAGATGCCGGTTATGGTTCTCTCGCGGGATATTCGGGGATTCAATACATAAACCGTCTGAAACTGTTGATCGGTCATGTTGTAATAATTGTACATGGGAGAATACCCGATGTAGTAATCCCCTTTGGGGAAAAAGACGGCGGGAATGAGAAATTCGCTGATACGGCGGCCCGTCGGCACGGCATCCAGAGGCACAAAGATATAGACACCGTTTTTAATGGGAATGAGAAACTTCTTTTTTTTGAGGCTGGAAATCAGCTTGCGCCTGTAAGCAAAATTGCGCGGCAGATAATTATCCATATCCTTCGTTGTAACGATATCCTTTTGCTCGTACGTTAGTCGGGCAACCAGTTGCGCCTCTGTTCGGGTCAGTGAACTAATTGTATTATCGTTTATCATATGTTCTCATATACAGGATTTTCGCGTCACATTTATACAACGGGTAATTAGCACATTCGCGCGGTATGTCAACAGCTATTTCTTTAATTATTTTGAGATACTTTCGAAAGGAAGCAATCGAGCGATGGCAATCGGGATCGGATGGCAATCGGGGGTCGCATCTCTAGTATGGAAATTTGTCTGGTCCCTTTCCGATTTCCTCCGGGATCGTGCCCGTTTTATGTCGTTCCGGCGAATTCAACCGTCGCGCATCTAAACAACCTCTGGACCTTGGGAGATGTTCAAAAGCTTGGCCAACGCGAGAATCTGCGGACGTCTGCCGCTGCCTTCGCGGATCACTTTGATCATGCCTCCTTTTTTCAAACACGCCGGCACGTTCAGGCTGAACTACTTCAACAACTGTCCGCATTGCTTCCAACCGACCACGCTGATCCCTTTTTGCCGGTAGGATTCATCCCCGCCATAGATCAGTGCGGGACTGGCGGCCATATCTGCGGCCAGCGCATTCCATTTTTCCAATCCCGCAAACGATTCACGCGTCAGGGTTTGGCCGGATTTGATTTCGATGGGCATGAGCTTTGCCCCCTGCTCGACAATCAGATCAACTTCGTTGCCGATGTTGTCGCGCCAGAAATACAATGCGGGTTTTTCGCCCCGGTTCATGCGCGACTTGATCAGCTCCGCAACGATAAAGGTTTCAAAAAGGTTTCCCCGCAGCGGATGTGTTTCCATTTGCTCGGAAGTTCTTATTCCCAAAAGCCAGGCGGCCAGGCCGGCATCATAGAAATAAAGCTTGGGCATTTTGACGAGACGTTTATTGAAACTGACCGTATGCGGCCGAAGCAGGAATACAAGATAACTGGCCTCCAGAACGGATATCCACGCCTTGACCGTATTATGCGTGATTCCGCATTCCGTGGCCAAAGAGGACAGATTAAGCAACTGGCCGGTGCGACCGGCGCACAGCCGCACGAAGCGCTGGAAGGTTTCCAGTTCCTGAACCTTCAGCATTTGCCGGACATCGCGCTCTACGTATGCAGTCACATACGCGCCATACCACGATGCCGGGGTAAGTTCCCGATCATATATCGGCGGATAACACCCGGTCAGCATCATGTCATTGATCGACGCGGGCAATCGATCCGCGGCGGATAATTCCGGCACAGCAAACGGCAGCAGTTCCAAAAAAGCGGTGCGCCCGGCAAGCGACTGCGTGATACCGGACATCAGCCCGAATTGCTGTGAGCCTGTCAGAATATAAAGCCCCATGCGGCCGTCTTTATCGACCAGCGTTTGCAGATAGGAAAGAATTTCCGGAGCGCGCTGCACTTCATCGAGCACCGCCCCGTTGGGGAAGCGCGCCAGAAATGATCGTGGATCATCTATAGCGGTTTGACGGACATCAGGCTCTTCCAGCGAAGCATACGGCTTGTTTTTAAAGACAGCCCTGGCCAGCGTTGTTTTACCGGACTGACGCGGCCCCGTTACGGTAACAATGGGAAACCCCCGCAGAAGGGATGTGATTGTTTTTTCCGCATGTCGTTGAATCATGTTGAACACCCTACGCCTGTTTATACAATTTGTCAAAATGATTTACAGATTGTAAATGATGCCGAATGGGCTCCGGTTGTGCATCCTCCTCCAGCTTAACGCGCCGCTCGGCAATCGGAATCGCATCTTTACTATGGACATTTCCCTCATCCCTTTCCGATTTCCTCCGGGATCGTGCCCGTTTTATGTCGTTCCGGCATCTTCAGCCGCAGCCTGCCTAAACAACTTCTGGGCCTTCGCAGATGTTCAGAAGCTTAAGCCTCGCGAGAATCTGCGGACGTCTGCCGCTGCCTTCGCGGATCACTTTTTATAAGTCCGCACATTCATGGCTTTCCATTCCAGCAGCGGGTGGCGTCTGATGCGATCCTGCAAATCTGCATCATCGGTCAACAGTTCCGGAGCTATCTTTCCTTTATCCAGAACCTGATCGAGAAACTCCATTTCATTGCCCGTAAACGGCAAGAGCCCGGAAAGAAAATTGCGGCAGTCTGCAACAAGGCGCTTGCCGAAATGATCCTTCTGTATTCTTTCTATCCCTGAGGCCCGCAGGGTGGGTATCAGCTTTTGATCCAGATCGGCAATATTCAAATCCACATCGCTCGGGGTGACGGTTCTCCAGTCCTTGCGGCTCATGGCGCCATAGACGACAAACGCCAGGCGCACGCGTCCCCGATCAAGGCCATCCAAGTGAAAGAGATTGCTGCAATCAAACAGGTCACGCGCCTGCCGCCGTGACAAGAGCGCCGTAAGTTTGCCTGCCGCAAGCTCGTGCATGTCGACCACGGCAATGCCCGCAGCCTTCCAGATGCCGACTGGTCGCGAATCCATCGTTTGTATCGGCCATAAGGGGATTCGGAACATGAAGTTGACATCGACTTCCAGATTGCCGCCCTGGCCGCTGGCAGCGGGATAGCGAATCTGCCATTTCCCACCCGCATGCTCCGCCGGCACGCGTCGGACCGTGTATCCTTCGCGGGAAAACACGGCTTGCAGCGCTTCCTCAACCTTGGGGCGCTCTGCAACCATGGCCTCCCGATCCGCGACGCCCACATAATTGAGATCAATGTCGATGGACAGGCGAGGAACATCGAAGATAAAAAGGTTCAGAGCTGTGCCGCCTTTTAGAACCAGCTTGTTTTTCAGAAAGGGGTGATTGCGGATCGCATCGAGCAGTTGCAGCAGCAAACCTACTTTTTCCAGCATGTCCGGCCGGAATCCGGTAGCCTCCGCCTGTTTGATGAGCGTCTCGGGAGAAATCTTCACAGTTGTTCCTCCCATGTTCTTCCATATACCTCCTCGGGCACGACAAGGTTCCAGTCGGCAACAAGACGGCCCGCCTGCCTTCGGCTGCGCTCCAGATAATGCGGTTGGCGCGGCCGCCGCTCGCGCAAAGTTTTCAAGTACGTTTCATCGACCATCAGGGATTCCCGGTGTTGTTCGAGAAAGAAACCGACCTTCGCGGCCGTGGTGGCGTTGCCGAGAAGATCGACGTAGGAGACGACCTTATCCAGATCGAAATACTCAACGGCTTCCAGAGAGCGCCATATTTCTTCCCAGCTTCCCGTCAGGTCTGGCCGGTTCAGGACATCCACAAAGGTGCGCTCCAAACCGGTCACAGATATCGCCATCCCCGATCGGTCCGTTTTTATGACGTTGAAGGAAGTTGCATTCTTTTGGACAAGGGCTTTGGGCAAGCTGACGCATTTGAACTGATGAGCGCGAAAACTGACGAGAGGCAGGGGTTTGCTGCTGAGATACATGAAGCGCTCATACACTGAATAGGCTTTGCCGTGAAACTCCAGGGCCGTATGGTAGGCCAGTACGGCGTCTTTTGCCATTCTGGAGGCCAGAAGAAAAGGATCGACCGGATAGGTTTCGGCGGACGCGCCCGGGGGCACGGATGCATAGAGGCCACGGCGGACGCGGACGATATTCCCTGCTTTCACGTGATAAGCAAGAAGAGATTCCTGCGTTCTCACATTATGCGTTCCGTCCGAGGACAGAAAACCGGCAAAATCTTCAACGGTAAAGACAGGATGGTTGCGGAAAAACGCCCTCAGTTTCATTGCATATCTCTTATGACATATATTTATTTAACACGCAGTTAATTTAAGTGTAATAAATGATATTGTCAATTCTATTTTTTACCCATCAGCTTGAAATTGACACTGACTGCCATAACTCGCAATTTCCTTAAGGGTTCTGAATAGACTCGTCAAGTATAGCCAAACCTTACAACGGCAATCGGGGTCGCATCTTTATTATGGACATTTCCCTCATCCCTTTCCGATTTCCTCCGGGATCGTGCCCGTTTTATGTCGTTCCGGCATCTTCAGCCGCAGCCTGCCTAAACAACTTCTGGGCCTTCG
>MWDG01000080.1 GCA_002070455.1 Deltaproteobacteria bacterium ADurb.Bin151 | reverse complement strand
TCGGGAGATGGAGCATGAAGGCAAGCTGATTGCCTGGGGTGAAGAAAAGAAGTCCGACTCCCACGGACATCATGCATAAGATGTTTTTAGTGCCATAAACTTAGCAACTTTGTTATGTGATATAGGGAATGGCCTTGCCACTATTATGTGTGGTTTCGACCATTCCCTTTATTCATTATAACGCATACCCGAGGAAGGTCTCTATAGTTATGATCTCCAAAACTAACGAAACATCTGTGATGGATCAAATAATCGAACGGGCCATTGAACAAAATCCTCACAGCAGCAATCTTCTGAAAGCTTTCGGGCCTATTGTGAAGAGACAGAGGCAACTGTCTGAATCTATTTCAATGCCGGAACTGGATTATTCGCATCTCGATAAGGAAAAACTTCGTGCGGGTATTCCCGTTATTCAACAGATGAAAATGTTTTCTCCGGACGATCCATTAAATGAAATTGCGTTGTCCCTGGCATCGGCGGTGAAAGAAGGTATGCCAAAACTTGCAGCAGAGATGGACCGTCTGTGTGAAATGATACAAAATGGCAAACTGCAAATTGCGCAATACTTTATTGACAAGTCAGGCGGTGAAAATCAGGCAAAAGAGCATTGGGGAAATGATCTTAATGTCTCCCCTTCCAACGCCTCTTTTTTGTTGAGTCTGGTGGCGCGCGTTCTGCTTGAACGACGCAGGATCGAATCAACAGAGGTGCTGGGGGCATTTGAATGGGAAAAAGGATATTGCCCGGTATGTGGAGAGTTCCCTTCGGTTGCCCTGATCGAAGAAAAGGGAGGCAAACGGTTTTTGCATTGCAGCTCGTGCGGTCAGGATTGGCGGTTTACGCGCGTGGTTTGTCCTTATTGTGAAAAAGAAGCCCAACGGGAAATGGACTATTATTACGTTGAGAACAAAACGGAAGAATCCGCGTTTGTCTGCGATCAGTGCAAGAAATATCTTGTGACGCTATATCGGGCGGGTCGCCTTTATTCGCGGGATATGGATATTTCCGCGATCAGCCTGGTGCATCTGGATATGATCATGCAGGAAAAAGGCTTTGAACCAATGGTTACCTGTGCGTGGAATGTTTTGAAATGACGATCGGCGAAAAATCAATATTTTTAATGTCTTTTCGCCGATATTTTATTCAGGCTGTTTTTGCGCGTTGACAGGATGGGAATAGTTTTGTATGAAAGCACTTGATGAATATGTCACATTTGGCATATGTCATTAATGTCATTGATGATTTACAGGAGATGCGAGTATGAGCGATACATTTTTTTTAAACGGAAAAGAGACGCCCTTTAAACCAGGTCAAATGATTCTGGATGCGGCGCGAAACGGCGGTATTGAGATTCCCACATTATGTTATCTGAAAGGTGCGGCGCCTACCGGTGCGTGCCGCGTATGCTGTGTTGAAGTTAAAGGGGCGCGATCCCTCATGGCTTCCTGTTCGACGCCGGTGACAGCCGGAATGGAGGTTTTTACAGACACGGAACTGGTCCATCGTTCCCGGAAAATGATCGTTGAATTTATGCTGGCTTCCGGTCGTCACAATTGTCTGATGTGCGAAGCAAACGGCAACTGCCGTCTGCAGGATCTGGCTTATTTTTATAAAATTACCAAGCTGCAATTTCCGGAAAAAGAAATCAGTGATATTTATCCGACGGAAGATGAAAATCCCCTCATCGTCCGCGATTTCAGCCGCTGTATTCTTTGCGGACGATGTGTGCAGGCCTGTAATGAACTGGTGGTAAACCGGGCCATTTCACAGGGCTATCGCGGGGCGGAAAGCAAGATCGTTACCGGCGGAGACCTGCCCTATCATGAAAGTGAGTGCGTCTTCTGCGGTCAGTGCGTTGAAGTCTGTCCGGTCGGCGCTTTAACGGAAAAGAAGGCCAAAGGTTTGGGACGCCCCTGGGAGGTCACGAAAATCCGCACAACATGTCCCTATTGCGGCGTTGGTTGCCAGCAGTGGCTGCATGTCAAAGACGGCAAAATCGTCAAGGTAACGGCTGTTGAGGATGCCGAACCGAACAAAGGCCGGCTGTGCGTGAAGGGTCGCTTTGCTTACGATTTCATTTATTCCGAAGACAGACTCAAAACACCTTTGATTCGCGAGAAGAATGGCGAGTTCCGCGAGGCGTCTTGGGATGAAGCACTCGATCTAGTCGCTACAAAATTTAAAGAGATTATCAAAAAAGACGGGCCGGATGCCATTGCCGGTGTCAGTTGCGCCCGCAGTATCAACGAAGATTCCTATCAGATGCAGAAATTTTTCCGCGCGGTAATCGGTACGAATAATATCGATCACTGCGCGCGTACCTGACACGCTCCTACGGTCGCCGGTCTGGCGACTTCTTTCGGTTCGGGCGCAATGACCAATTCTTTTGCCGATTACGCGAAGGCAAAAATGATTATTCTTGTCGGCACCAATATAACGGAGGCGCATCCGGTCGCCGGAACTTTTGTCAAAGATGCCGTTCTTGCCGGTGCCAAGTTGATTGTTATTGATCCGCGGCGCACAGAGATGGCTGATTTTGCCCATATGTTCATTCAACTCAAAGTCGGTTCCGACGTGGCGCTGATCAATGCGTTGATGAATGTTCTCATCTCTGAAAATCTTTACGATAAAAAATATGTGGACTCCTGCACGGAGGGATTTGAGGAATTAAAGAAAAAGGTGATGGAATATACGCCGGAAAAAGCCGCGGAAATCAGCGGTATTCCTGCCGATACCATTCGCGAACTGGCCCGTACGATGGCTTCCATCAAGCCGGCGATGCTGATGTACACTCTGGGCATTACCGAACATATCTGCGGCGTCAACAACGTTATGTCCTGCGCCAATCTCCAGATGCTTTTAGGTAATGTCGGCGTGGAATTCGGCGGCGTCAACCCGCAGCGTGGTCAGAACAACGTTCAGGGCGCCTGCGACATGGGCGCACTGCCCAATGTTTTCCCCGGCTATCAGCAGGTGGCCAATGCGGAAGCCCGGGCGAAATTCGAAAAAGCATGGAACGTCAAATCGCTTCCGGACAAACCCGGTATGATGATGCCGACGATGATGAAAAATCTGACAACCGGAAAAGTCAAAGGCTTTTATGTTTTCGGTGAGAATCTGGCCAACACCGAGCCGGATATTAAACAGGTTGAACATGAACTGCAATCGGCGGAATTTCTGGTGTGCCAGGATATTTTCCCGACGGAAACAACACGCTTTGCCCATGTGATCCTGCCTGCCGCCGCCTGGAGTGAAAATGATGGCACTTTTGCCAGTTCTGAGCGGCGTGTCAACCGCGTCCGCACAGCAAGTGTGCCGCCGGGTGATGCCAAACCCAACTGGTGGATATTCAAAGAGTTGGCTAAACGATTCGGTCATGAGTGGGCATCCAACAGCGCCCAGGAAATATGGGATAATGAAGTATCCGTGCTGGCGCCTTCCATGGCGGGAATCAAGTACGCCCGTCTGGAAAATGACGGTCTCCAGTGGCCTTGCCCCAACGCAGATCATCCGGGCACCCCGACACTGCACAAAGGCGGAAAATTCACCCGCGGTCTGGGTATGCTCAAGGCCATCGACTATATTCCGCCTGCCGAGGTTCCGGACAAGGAATATCCCTTTGTTCTTTCCACGGGGCGTCGTTTATACCATTACCACACAAGAACGCAGACCGGCCGATCTGAGGGTATCAATGATCTGCTGGGCGAAGAAACGGCCGACATTTCCGTACAGGATGCCATGGCAAATGGTATTGCTGACGGAGAGATGATCCTTGTAAAATCCAGACGGGGTGAAGTTAAGGTGAAGGCGCGTGTTACCCGTCAGGTTCCGGAAGGTCTGGTGTGGATGGCTTTTCACTTCCGCGAGGCCTGTGCCAACTGGCTGACCAATCCAGTCTATGATCCGGTAACACAGACAGCGGAATATAAAGCATGTGCTGTAAGGATTGACAGGCTAACATAATGAGGGAAAAACATCCCGCTGTAATTGCGGGATGTTTTTTGTAAGATTATATGTTATTTATAACACAGAAAGGCATCTTCGAGGAAATATCAATGAAGAATAAACGATTTGCCATTGCTTTAATCATGATGATTTTGATGAGTCCCTTCTCCGTTGCCGCCCAGGAAAAAATTTCCGTTGCCGTGGCGGCAAACTTCATTTCAGCATTCAAGGAAATCGCGGAGGACTTCGAAAAGAAAACGGGCGTAAAAGCAGAGGGAACATTTTCATCGACCGGTAATCTCTACAGCCAGATTAAAAATGGTGCACCTTACGATGTATTCTTATCAGCGGATATTGAGAGACCAGAGGTTTTGCAGAAAGAAGGCTGGACGGAAGGTAGCTTTATATATGCACGCGGAAAAGTGATTTTATGGTCAGCGGACAAAAAATTCTGCAAGACGGCGACATGGCAGGAAGCGCTGAAAGTCAGCAAGATCAAAAAGATTGCCATCGCCAATCCTCAAACTGCACCATACGGAGCGGCAGCAAAGGAGGCGCTGATCAAATTAAAATTATGGGACAATATTCAGGATAAAATGGTGATCGCGCAAAGCATTGCCCAATCCTTTCAATATGCGTCAACGGATTCGGTGGACGCAGGGTTTTGTGCGCTTTCCGCTTCCGTTAGCCCCGAGGGATTAAAAGGCTGCTTCTATGTCGTACCTGAGGCACCGGACGTTGTTCAGGGCGCCTGCGTTGCAAAAAATACAAAAAATAAAAAGGGTGCAGAGTTGTTTGCCGGTTATCTTCTCTCCGAGCATGCCTTAAAAATTAAGCAGAAATACGGGTATCATTAAGTGGATTATCTTGCGTTGTATGTGACGTTAAAACTTGCATTGGTGTCAACGGTCGTCCTGATGGTGCTGGCTGCGCCCATTTCTTACTTCCTGGCCTATACCCGTTTTCCGGGAAAGTCATTTGTAGAGGCGCTGATCTATCTGCCGATGGCCCTGCCGCCGACGGTGATCGGTTTTTATCTGATCATTCTCATGGGTCCAAAAGGATGGATTGGCTCTTTGTGGGAAAAGCTCACCGGCGGATCGCTTTTGTTCACTTTTCTGGGAATTGCCATTGCATCGGTTATTTACTCGATCCCATTTGCTGTGCAGCCAATGAAAGCCGCTTTTGCCAAAATCGACCGGCGTTTGCTGGAAAATGCCTACATCCTGGGCCTGTCAAAACGCGCGACTTTTCTGCGAGTAATCATCCCAAATTCTTTTGGCGGCATCGCCGCCGCCGCTATTTTGGTTTTTCTGCATTCCATCGGCGCGTTCGGAGTGTTGCTGATGGTCGGCGGCAGCATTCCCGGAAAAACCAAGGTGGCGTCCATAGCCATATACGAAGCTGTGGAAATGATGAATTATCATACGGCAGGTTTGATTGCATTGAGTTTCATCCCCATCAGCTATGCCTTCTTATTGTTGATCAACAAACTCAGTGATGGTTCCCGCGCATGACAGTATCCGCCTCTTTCAGAAAAAAACTCAAATACTTTGATGTGGACATTTCTTTTGAGTGTCACAGCAAAAAGATGATGGTTCTGATTGGTCCATCCGGAGGCGGAAAGACGACGATCATCCGTATGCTGGCCGGGCTGGAAACACCGGACGAAGGCAGAATATGCTTCGGTAATGATACCTGGTTCGATTCACTGCGACGCATTAATGTAAAGCCTCAGAAGCGCCGTTTGGGTTATGTTTTTCAGGACTACAATCTTTTTCCGCATCTTAATTTATTTGATAACGCGGCATTTGCGGCTGCAGATAAAAAAGAGGTTCATGCGCTTTTTGAACTTTTGAGGATCGACCATCTGAAAAAACGCAAACCTCATATGGTATCAGGTGGTGAACGTCAGCGCTGTGCCATCTGCCAGGCATTGGCACGTCATCCCCGGCTTCTTCTGCTGGATGAGCCGTTCTCCGCGCTGGACGTGGTGACACGGCGGGGCTTGCGTGAAGAGATCAAAAGTCTGAAGGGGAAGTTATCCTGCCCGATTATTTACGTGACGCATGACATTAACGAGGCCCTGTTTCTGGCCGATGAGATTCTGCCGGTCGTAGACGGAAAAGCCGATTACGGTTGGATGCAACGCACGATCACGCGGGAACCCGGTGAAGGAACGCCGACCAGAGGTGCACGGGAACCGCGCCTGTCGCTGGTTTATTAGCACGCAAATAACATGGTTTTTTATTGAAAAATATTTTATGAAAGCCACGTCTTCTTTTTCTAACCTCTACATGCGGAACGAGAGGGGGGTAGAGAGAATTATAAATCCCCTCATTTCCCTTGAAAGAGGAAGGTTAAAATTGATGTATACTGATGAAGGAGCTAAATATATATGAACATCTGCACCTATTCTTATGAAGAGTATCTTCACCTGGTAAAGTCATTTCACGGCACTCTTGCGCCGGGCCTGCTGATCGGCGGCTTTATGGTCGATCTGGCCATGAAGCATCTGCCGGAAGGAGAATTTTTTGATGCCGTGTGCGAAACCCCGGTCTGCCTGCCGGATGCCGTACAAATTCTGACGCCCTGTACGATCGGTAACGGTTGGCTCTCTGTTGTGTCTTTTGGGAAATTTGCCATAACGCTCTATGAAAAATATGGCGGAAGGGGCGTGCGGGTTTATCTCGATACAGGCAAGCTAAACCAGTGGCCGGAAATCCGCGACTGGTATCTCAAAAAGAAGAAAAAAAACGAACAGAATTCAGAGTTGCTTTTTGCTCAAATCAAGGATGCGGGACATGGACTGTTTAGCATCCAGCACGTACAGGTGGACCCGGAAAAAGTGCGTCGCAAGAAAATGGGCCCAGTTGCCGTCTGTCCTGTATGCCGTGAAGCCTACCCCACCCGCGACGGGGAAAAGTGCCGGAGCTGCCAGGGGGACAGTCCTTTTACGGAGATCAAACCAATCAGCTGATGCCGGGAAAATTATCAGGAAATCATGTTCAAATCGGGCACAATTTTAAATCGACTTTATGAAACGCTTGCGCAGACCGCAAAGGACAGGCAGATTGCCGATTTGCGTTTGGGCTTAAGTTACGTGGGCGTCAAGCTGGATAACGGCAACGCGGGGATTGCTGCTCTGGTACCCGACAGGTCATTCCGAAGTTGTACGGTTTTGAAGGAGGCCGGGACTTATGCCGGGGCTAATGCATCGGACCTCCTTGGGTATCTTGTTGAGGGCCAAAACAGTCTGCATCGCGCTATCGGCCTGGCCGTGGCCAATTCCCTGATTAAAGCACCTTCTGATCAGACCGAAGACAGGGAAGCTACTACATATTTTAATCTTCAGCCGGGTGAACAGGTCGTTATGGTCGGTCTTTTTGCGCCGCTGGTCAAGCGGATTGAAGCAACGGGCGCGATTCTGACGGTGATTGAGAAAAATCCCGAACGTCTGGAAATCCTTTCGCCTGGCGACAGACAAAAGGCGCTCAAAGAATGTGATGTTGCAATCATCACTGCAACGACTCTTTTGAATCATACATTTGAGGAAATGATCAACCTGCTTGGTTCGCCGCGCCTCATCGCACTAATGGGTCCATCCACTCCGCTTGTTCCTGAGGTTTTTCGAGATACCTGTGTAAATCATCTGGGCGGAGCTGTTGTCAAAGATCCGGCGCGGGTTATGCAAATCATTTCTGAAGGCGGAGGAACGCCGGCACTTCGACCTTATCTTCGTTTTGTTAATCTGTTACTTAATTGATCAATTATGGAAAATCCTGATACATACAAATGAATGATTTCAGTGCAATGTAAAAAAGGCGGATCGGTTTTGATCCGCCTTATCTGAAAGTTTTAATTTTAGTTAACGTCTGAAACCGTTGCCTACGGCACTCGAAACGCGATCCGCATAATGCTACAAATCAGATAGCGTCCGGAAGAAACTTGCCATTGGCTACGATACCGTTCCGTTAGATTTTTATTAGCATACAATAAAAAAATAATCAAGAAATAAATCAATATATAGTGTTTTTTGCTCAATGATAACACAATGTGTAGTATTTTATAAAAAATCAGTCAGCGAATTAAACGTTGTAAGAATCTTGTTGATATTTAATGTATTAGAAATTTCATCCCTATTTAAGAAATCATTAAACCCTCCATTAGTTTATTAAATAATAATATCATATTTCCCGATATTGATCATCTATAAACAGCATGAGGTGCCTGCTTCGCAAGGTTATGTCAAAAATGACATAACCTTGCGATAATACTAACATTTTTACATTGACAACGACCGGCATTGAATATATAAACGAGCGCGTTAAAGCGTTATTTTCTAGAAAATGTCATGCTCTTTTTTCGTGGTATTTCCAGACAGCTTTTCCCTGAAAATGATGGCTAAATGGAAAACAAACGCATAGTTGAAGATTGCGGAGCATGAAAAGAATATTTTGAAATTCTGAGAAAGGAGAAGGAATTCATGAACGTCAGCAGAAGAGGTTTCTTGAAACTTTCCGGCGCTGTCGCTGCTGTGAGCGGCTTAGGTATCAGTTTGAAGCCGGCATCGGCCCACGCCAAAGACCTGAAAATCAAGTACGCCAAAGAAACCACGACGATTTGTCCTTACTGTTCCGTAGGATGCAGTATTATTGTATCCGTGCGCGACGGCAAGGTGATCAACACGGAGGGAGATCCGGACAGCCCGATTAACAAAGGGTCGCTTTGCAGCAAGGGTGGTTCGATCTATCAGATGGCCGTCAATGAAAATCGTCTGGGTAAACCGCTTTACCGCGCACCTTTCGCCACAGAGTGGAAGGAAGTCGAGTGGGAATGGGCGTTTGAGAAAATCGCGCAGAACGTGAAGAAGAGCCGCGACGCCAGTTTTAAAAAAACAAATGCAAAAGGTGAAATCGTCAACCGGACGGAAGGTATTGCCTCCGTAGGTTCCGCGGCGATGGATCTGGAAGAATGTTTCACGTACCAAAAATTCATGAGGGGGTTGGGCCTGGTTTACATCGAACATCAGGCCCGTATCTGACACAGTCCGACTGTACCGGCTCTGGCAGAGTCGTTCGGACGCGGCGCAATGACCAATCACTGGGTCGATTTTAAAAACAGCGATGTGATTTTAATTATGGGAAGCAACCCCGCCTCGAACCATCCCGTTTCGTTCAAGTGGATTCAGGAAGCGGTGGACAAACGCGGCGCGAAGATTATCGTCGTCGATCCGCGTTTTACGCAGTCGGCTTCCAAAGCGCATTTGTACGCGCCGCTGCGCTCGGGAACGGATATCGCGTTTCTGGGCGGGATGATCAAGTACATTTTAGAAAACAAGCTCTATTTTGAGGAGTATGTTAACAACTACACCAATGCTACTTTCCTGGTGAACCCCGGCTTCAAACTCCCCGGAGACAATAACGGCGTTTTTTCCGGATTTACAGACGGCAAGTACGATAGAGCGACCTGGTCGTACCAGACCGACGGCGCCGGCGTCATTAAAAAAGACCCGTCGATGCAAGATCCGAATTGTGTATTACAGCTCTTGAAAAAACATTATTCTCGGTACACGCCGGAGTTGGTTTCCAGAATTACCGGGACGCCCAGGGAAAAATTGATCGAAATATACAAACTTTATGCCTCAACGGGTAAGCCGGACAAGGCCGGGGTAGAGCTTTACGCCATGGGCTGGACGCAGCACACGGTCGGCGTTCAGAATATCCGTTCCATGTGTATCATTCAGCTCCTTCTGGGCAATATGGGCATCGCCGGCGGCGGCGTGGCGGCCATGCGCGGCGAGTCCAACGTCCAGGGAT
>MWDG01000079.1 GCA_002070455.1 Deltaproteobacteria bacterium ADurb.Bin151 | reverse complement strand
GTATCGCCGTCGTAGGTGAAGGTTTTGATGTCAGCCTGCAATTCGGTGATCAGGCTGTGGGCTTCATGCATCTGGTCCTGGGCCAGCGCCTTGGTGGGAAAAAGATAAAGGGCCCGTGTTTCCGGCTCATCGAGAATGCTTTGCAGGACCGGCAGATTGTAGCACAGCGTTTTGCCGCTGGCCGTGGGGGTCACCAAAACGACATCCTGGCCGTTCCTGATAAAGCGCACGGCCTGGGCCTGATGCTTATAGAGTTTCTCCATGCCCCGCGCCCGCAAAACCGAAAGAAGCCGGGAATTTACCCATGGCGGATAGTCTTCCCAGTCACCCGGTCTGGCAGGAATTTCCACAATTGCCGCTGCGTTGGCCTTGAAACTTTTATTTTTCTTTAAACGTGCGATCCACTCATCCAGTGTCAGTTTTGCCATGCACTTTCTTACCTTTTATTGATTTGATTTTCATTATAGATCAAATGCAGAATATCACAACAGAGAATTACAAATAGTCATTGCAATAATCATTTTGATGGTTTATCAAGAAAACAAATGGCTTTTTAAGGCTGATACTTCAGATAATGAAAAAAGTAAAATTTGTGACCAGCAAAAGGAAAAGTCGGGACATCGGGGAGTAAATTAAAAATGGGCAGTTATGTCAACAGCAATCTGATCACTGGTGAACATGTTGTCTACGAAACGAAATTGCACTGGATTACCTTTGTGTCTTTGAAGGGGATCCTGACATTATTTATCGCTCCGCTCATCGCTTACTGGACGAGCGAGTTTGCCATCACCAACAAGCGCATTATGATCAAGACCGGATTTATTTCCCGCAACACATTCGAAATGAATCATTCCAAAATTGAATCCATTAATGTCATCCAAAGTATTTTGGGGCGCCTCCTGGGTTACGGAACGATCGTCGTTATGGGGACCGGCAGCACACGCGAACCTTTTGCCTATATCCGGGACCCTCTGGCGTTTCGAAGGAAGTTTCTCGAACTGCAGGGTTGAATTCTTCTGCCCTTCTGGATGTTTTTCTGGTTGCAGAATGCCGCAAATGAAATTCTTCCGCGGTTTCTGCCAGTTTTTGCTGGGATCAGAAACCTGAAAAATAATCGTCAAAAGCTCCCCTTTTGTAGGAGTTTGTCCTACGTCGAAATCGGACGGACGCCGATACCCTAAATCCAAACCATGTAGTATTAAATACACGCTTTTCAAGGGGTACATGTATTGCATCCGCCATATGTAATACGCCCCAACGTTATGGCCGGAAAATCAGATACGCGTGTCTGACTGACAGGAACGAAGCCGAATCCGCGGGGCGTACCCCTCCTGAAAAGATTTTAAACTCCATGAACCCTAATGGCGAAGAGGAAAAAGATACAGGGTAAGCTTTTGAAAACAGCAGAAATCATGCCTTTTTGGCGGATAATGAAGGGCATAAAAAATAACTTTAAGGAGAAAAACAATGGCTGAAGCTAATGAACAAGATTTTTATGACAAGGTATTTCCTGTCCCTGAGAGAGTGAGGGAGAAATCCTACATCAAGAGCAGGGCAGAGTATGACAAACTCTACAAAGAGTCCATTGATAATCCTGAGGCTTTCTGGGCAAAAATGGCCATGGAAAGGCTCACCTGGTTTAAACCCTTTGATAAAAAGAAAGTGTCGGACTGGTCGTTTGACGCGAAAGACGTTCATTCCAAGTGGTTTGAAGGCGGCAAACTCAATGTATGCTATAACTGTATTGACCGTCATCTGGAAACCAAGAAAAACAAGGCCGCCATCATTTTTGAAGGCAACGATCCCAATGATTGGAAAGTTTACACCTATTACGACATGTATCGGGAGATCAACAAGTTTGCCAATGTCCTGAAAAGCCTCGGCGTTAAAAAGGGCGACCGCGTTACCATCTTTCTGCCCATGATCGCGGAACTGTCCATTGTGATGCTGGCCTGCGCCCGCATCGGCGCGGTTCATGCCATTGTTTTCGGCGGATTTTCAGCGGAAGCGTTAAGAGACCGTATCAACAACAGCGGTTCTGCAGTGGTGATTACCTGTGACGGCACCTACCGCGGCGCCAAGGCAGTTCCCCAGAAAGCCACATGCGACAAGGCTGTGGATCAGTGCCCCGGCGTCAAAACGATGGTTGTCGTGAAACGCACCGGAACGGAAGTTGCCATGAAGGAAGGCCGTGACGTCTGGTACGAAGAACTCATGGCCAAAGCGGACCGTTACTGCAAACCAGAAGAAATGGACGCGGAAGACCCTCTGTTCATCCTTTATACCTCCGGTTCAACCGGGCAGCCCAAGGGTGTTGTGCATACTCAGGCCGGTTATTTGCTTTATGCCTCCATGACCCAGCAGCTTGCTTTTGACGTCCGCGAAGAAGACACCTACTGGTGCACCGCCGATATCGGTTGGGTCACCGGTCACAGCTACATTGTTTACGGCCCGCTTTGCAACGGCCACTCCAGCATTCTTTTCGAGGGTGTTCCCAACTACCCGGACTTCGGCAGATTCTGGGCCGTTGTTGAGAAATACAACGTCAATAACTTCTATACCGCCCCCACCGCAATCCGCTCCATCGCGAAGGAAGGCGACAAATGGGTCGATGCACATGATATTTCCTCCCTGCGCGTTCTGGGTTCGGTCGGTGAACCGCTCAATCCCGAAGCCTGGTGGTGGTACTACAATAAGATCGGCGGCAGCCGCTGCACGATTTCCGATACCTGGTGGCAGACCGAAACAGGCGGACACATGATCCTGCCTCTGCCCGGCGCGATTGATATCAAACCCGCCAAGGCGATGGTTCCCTTCTTCGGTATCGTACCCGTACTGATGGATGAAGAAGGAAAAGAAATCAAGGGCGTAGGCAAAGGCGCGCTGTGTATTAAAAATTCATGGCCCGGCATGGCCCGCGGGTTGTGGGATGACAAGGACGGCCGGTTCGTCGAGAATTACTTCTCTCAGTTCCCCGGTCATTATTTCTCCGGCGACGGCGCGGAACGCGACGCCGACGGCGACTACAAGATTACCGGCCGTGTTGATGACGTGATCAACGTGTCCGGTCACAGACTGGGCACCGCAGAAGTGGAAGCAGCTTTGACGTCTCATCCGGATGTCGCGGAAGCGGCAGTGGTCGGATTCCCGCATGACATCAAAGGCCAGGGCATCTTCGCTTACGTCACCCTGAACAACAACGTGGAGAAGACAGATGACTTGAAGAAAGCCTTGGTCGCACACGTCCGCAAGGTTGTCGGCCCGATCGCATCACCGGACCAGATTCAATGGGCAGACGGTCTTCCCAAAACCAGATCCGGCAAAATCATGCGCCGTGTTTTGAGAAACGTAGCGGCTAAGACGTTTGGTGACTTTGGTGACACCTCCACACTGGCGGATCCGGCGGTTGTTGACGATTTGGTTAACAATCGGAAGAAACTGGGTTAGCACTCCTTCAATGCGGGGACGGTAGCAACTGTCTCTGTCATTGTGAAGTCCCTCCTCCAAATGCCGTTTCCCGGGAAACCGGGAAACGGCATTTTCCTTTTTTGAAATTTAAACGAGAACTTCGACCTGGGTAGAACCATTCTCATAAGAATACTTCACCTCGTATCCGAGGTTCCTGAGAGCATTCTTCATCATATGGTTTGTCGAATCGATGATGGATACGAACCGGGTGATGCCGTGTTCCCTGCCGATGGCGAAGATTTTTAACAGCAAGGATTTACCGAGGCCGCAGCGCTGCCAGTCGTCGCGGACCGAAACAGCAAAATCGGTAATCCTGTTATCAGGATCATAGCCGTAGCGGGCAACGCCGATAATCGCATCTTTCCCGTTTTCGCGGATCACGGCGGCCAGGGCAAAATTTTTATCGTAATCGAGATGCGTGAGTTGAAAAAGAAAATCTTTGGAAAGGGCACTGACGGGCCTCAAAAAACGCAGATAAAGGGATTCGGCAGAAAGCCTGCGGGACAGGTCGACAATGAGGCTTTCGTCTGTATATGTGACGGGCCTGATCAGAACCTCTTTCCCGTTTTTGAGCGTCAGCCGGCTCTCGTATTGCACGGGATAAATATGATTTTCAGCAGGCAGCATATCCATGTCCTAACAGCCTAAAAGTCTACAGCCTGATAGCCTCTTGCTACGACAAATTCAAAGACATCGAGACCATATTCTCATCTTTGGTGTCAAGGTTGAAATCGCACCGCCTGAAAATCCGGATCATGGCATAGTTTTCCTGGAGCGTTTCTGCACGAATGGTTCGGTAGCCTTCCTTTTTGGCCAGTTCGATGCACTGTTTGGACAGGGTGATTCCCAGGGATTTGTTCTGCCAGGGATCGGAGATGATGATTGCATATTCCGCTTCGCCTTCGCATCGTTTGTTTTTAATCAGACGTGCGATACCGAGGAATTTGTGCTGATCATTTGTTTTCATTTCCGCGACCACGGCGACTTCCTCGTCGGGATCGATGTTGCAGAAACGCTGTGCGCGTTCCGGGGTGGCGGAAAAAGGGGATAAAAACCTCAGCCACAGGGATTTTTCGGAGCAGCTGTTCACGAAATCCGTCCACAGATTAATATCTTTCTGATTGATCAGGCGAAGTTGTACGGGGTTATCGTCCACAGAGAGTGCATCTCTGGTCAGGTTACGGGCGATGGAATCGGCAATCGCATTGCGCCGTCTGACCCCATAATGATACATCTGTCCCAGCACCTCTGCCGCCATTTCCGCAGTTGAATAAACTGGAAATCCGGCCTGCTCCATTTTCACCACATCATGGATCATGAATTCCTTGCAGGCCACGACACAGACAACCGGTTTTCCCTTATAGTTAATGGATTTCATGGCTTCCACGAAAGAGCCCAGAATTTCTCCCTGGATCACCACAATGAAACTATTTACGTCACCGCATTCCACGCCGATTTCAATCAGGCTTTTTACCTGTTCGGGTGACATGGTGAAAGAACAGTCAATGGGATTCGAGATGCTGGCATAGTCGGGCAGAACGCTTTTGATCCGCTTCTGAAAATAGGGTTCCAGGGTTGCCAGGCGCATATTCGAGAGATAGAGCATGTCGGTGGCCGCAACCCCCAGCGAACCGGTATAGGTAATGACCATTACGCCTTTGTCCTTCGGGATGGGCTGTTTGGAAAATGCGCGTGTCAACGCGAAAAGATGTTCATTGTCCCGGGCCCGGATCAGGCCGCTTTGTTTGAAAGCGGCGTTGTTGACTTCGTCATTGCCCGCGAGAGATGCGGTGTGTGAGGATACCGCTTTTTTCCCGGCTTCCGTTCTTCCCGATTTCAATACGATGACGGGCTTGCGGACCGCCGCCCGCGATGCCACATTGACAAAGCGTTTGCCGCTTCGTATGTCCTCCATGTACATGACAATGACAGAGATGTGTTCGTCATTGCTCAGGTGTTCCAGGATGTCGGTTTCATTGATGTCCATTTTGTTGCCGATGGTTGCCACAATGCCAAAGTCCAGCACATGGCTTAAACCTGTTAGAATGCCGGCGGCGTATACACCGGCCTGGGCCACCATACCGACATTGCCTTTGCGCAGATCGGACAGCAGGCCGATGGATTGCACCATGTTGTGATGGGTGTTGATGACGCCGGAGCAGTTGGGACCCAGAACACGGCAACCGTGTTCGCGGATGATTCTTTCGATTCTTGCCTGAGATTCTTTCCCTTCCTCACCGCTTTCTGCAAACCCTGCCGCTTCCACCACGACAAACTTTACCCCTTTTTTGCAGCAGTCGGCAATGGCTGCCTCCACCCGTTTTGCCGGGACAATGATGATGGCCAGGTCCACCGGCTCCTGCACATCCAGGATGGTCTTGTAGGCGGGGACGCCCATGATGGATTCCTTGCCCGGATTAATCGGATAAAGTTTTCCTGCAAAATGATGATGGATCAGATTACTGAAAACATTATAGCCCAGTTTTCCCTGGACATCGGAAGCACCGATCACCGCGATGCTCTGCGGATAGAAGAAATCGTGAAGGTTTTCCATGCCGCCGGCGGTGACGTTGTCCTGCTGTGTCGGTTCGCTGACAAACATTCGGGCGTCCACCGTCACATAACCGTCCGGATAGAGAATTAAAGGATTGAGATCCAGTTCGCTGATTTCGGGATTTTCCACAACCAGCCGGGAGATTTTCAGAAGCAGCTGTTTGAGTGAATCAAGATCGACGGCCTTGCCCCTGTACCCTTTTAAGATATCTGAACTGCGGATGTCTTCGATCATTTCCGTGGCGTCTTTTTCGGTGATCGGGAGAATGCGGAAAGAAACATCGCGCAGGACTTCAACAAACACGCCGCCCAGGCCGAACATGATGACCGGACCGAAGCCGGGATCTCGCGCCACACCAATGATGGCTTCAATGCCGGAGGGGGCCATTCTCTGTACGGCAACGCCTTCGATGTGCTGGTATTTGAAGGTCTCCAGGATGTCACGATATGCCTTGCGCACATCCGCGGCATTCATCAGATTCAGCTTGACGCCGCCTGCATCCGTTTTATGGACAACATCGGGTGAAACGATTTTCAATACCACGGGGAACCCGATTTTATCACAGAAGGCCAGGGCTTCATCTTCTGATCTGGCCACCAGGTAGCCGGTGGTCGCAATGCCGATTCCTTCCAGGATTTCTTTGCTTTCATGTTCCATTAGGTAGCTGCGATTGTCCCGCACCGCCTGATGGATCACCTCCGCCAGTTCGTCTTTCAGAATTTTCTGATGCTGGTTTGAAGATTCCTGCCCTTTGACGGCTGCCCTTGGTTTTTCCTGTTTTACCGCTGAAAATGTCTGCTTTGCCATATCTCCCCCCTGGTAGTTGTCGTCCCTATTTGCCGCTGTTTCATTTAACGGCCTGAAGAAGCATGATGGAGGATTAACACAGTCAACAAAAGGATAAAATCAGCGGTGGTCTGATTTATGTGTCAGATTCGTGTTGTAGGATATGCCGGATTTTGTCTGACAGACGAATGCAGGATCTAGTGGATGAGCTTGTTCTGAACGGCATAAAGGGTCAGTTCAGCGTTCTTTTTCATCCCCATCTTGGAAAGGATGCGGGTCCGATAGGTGCTGATGGTTTTAACGCTGAGGCAAAGTTCTTCCGCAATATCGGAAACGGATTTCCCGCCGGCCAGCATCATCATGACCTGGTCTTCCCGGTTAGAGAGACGTTCATGGGGGAGCTTCCTGATGTCGACATCCAGCTCGTCAGCCAGTTTTTCGGCCAGTGATGCGGTGACATATTTCCCGCCCTGTGCCACCTTGCGGATGGCGCCGATCAGCTCCTGCGGAGCGCTGGCCTTGGTGAGGTATCCCGAAGCCCCTGCCCGAAGCGCCCTCACGGCATATTGCTCTTCGGGATGCATGCTCAGGATCAGCACGGCCAGCTTGGGGCGCTGAGCTTTGATATCTTCCAGAACTTCCAGCCCGCTTCTTCCCGGCATGGAGATGTCGAGCAGAACAACATCGTATTCATATTTTAAAACCTTGTCCAGCGCCTCTGCACTGTTTTGCGCCTCATCCTTGACCAGCATATCCCGAACCTCTGCCAGAATCTGTATTACTCCCTGGCGCACGACGGCGTGATCATCCGCAACCAGTATGCGTATCATTTCTTTTGTCTCCTTTCCTTGAGGGGAATCAGCACTCTTACGGTTGTTCCGGATGGCTTGACGTTGCGGACGTGAACCGCGCCGCCCCACAGATGGGCCCGCTCGCGCATACCGATCATTCCGAAAGAGCGGGGATTGTCCACCTGCCATTGCGTGATGCCGATTCCATTGTCCGTAATATCCAGGCAAAGTTCCTTTTCGTTGCCCGTGAGGTTGACTTTGCACAGCGTGGCTTTGGCGTGCCTCGCGATATTGGTGAGCGCTTCCTGAAAAATACGAAAGACGTCTGTAGCGAGCGCCTTATCGATGACGTTGTTTGTGCAGTTGATATTTGCCTGGCAGCGGATGCCGGATCGTTTTTGAAAATCTGCAGCCTGCCATTCAATAGCCGCCCCAAGCCCCAGATCATCCAGCAGGCTGGGACGGAGGTCGGTTGTGATGTTGTGCACGCTTTCAATGGTGGCATCAACAAGATCCGACATACTTTGTGTTTTTTCCCGGATGATCTGACTGTTTGCCGGGAGTCTTCCTGACAGCCAGGACAGATCCATCTGCAAAGCGGTCAGTGCCTGTCCCAGTTCGTCGTGAATCTTTCGCGCAACAAGGGTTCTTTCTTCCTCGCGCACCGACTGAAGGTGAATGGAGAGGTTGCGCAGTTCCTGGCGCGACCGTTCCAGGTCTTCCTGTACCTTTTTTTCCGTTGTAATATCTTCATACGTGACCACAATGCGTTTTTCTCGCAGCTTTTCCCCGATACGGGATGCTTTGATCCGGCAGATGATTTCCTGTCCGTCCTTGCGAAGGCAGGGGAATTCCATTTCATATGTCCGCTGGTTTTCCAGCCTGGAATAAAAGAGATCGGCGATGACTTCCGCCTCTTTTGCGTTGCGGTAGATCATGGTGATGCTCTTGCCGATCAGCTCCTCGCGATGCCATCCGAAGATGACTTTCACCGCGTGATTGGCGAAGTTAATGCGCCGCTGGTGCAGGCCGACAACCGCCTGGGGAATTGCGTCAAGAATAGAGGATTCCAGGGCCTCGAGCTCCTCGAGTCTGCGGCTCGCCTCTTTGCGCTCGGTGATATCCATGGAATTGCCGAGAATGGCCCGTTTCCCCCTGTAGGTAATGGACATGACCGTTTCCATGATCCATTTAATCTGGCCGTCTTTTGTGACGATTCGAAATTCATAAGGGGAAAAGCGCTCTTGCTTGAGCATCATGATCGCGTTTTTGGCCGTTTTCCGCCGGTCTTCCGGCAGAATGAGCGAAGACGGATTCATTTTATACATCTTTTCTTCCGGATAGCCCGTATACTCCAGAAAATGGGAATTGACGAACTGAAACCGCCTGTTCTGCAAAATATAGCAGCCCACCTGTGAACTGTATGCCAGGATTTTGTAAAGGTCTTTTTCCGATGGGCCTTTGATCTGCCGGGGATCGCTGATCGATAATGGTGCGCGCAGATGATTTACCAGATCGATCAGTTCTTTTTTTGACTTTCTTTCCAGGTTCATTGACTGCTCCGCCGCGTTAATGATCTCTACGCAGACATTTTATCTAATCACAAACGGCGGGAAAAATAAATACTTTTGACCGGGGTGCGAAGCAGCGTGAAGAGATTTCCCTGCATTAAAAAAGCGGGCGGAAGCATTCCGCCCGCCTGAAGGAATTTATTTTGTCTGTTTTACCACAGTCATGGCCGTGGCGATCAGCGAGGAGATGTCTCCGAAGTTGGCGGGAAGGATCATGGTATTTCCCTGTTTGGCCAGGTGGCCGAACTGCTCGACCAGTTTCTCCGCCACCCGAAGCTGTATCGCTTCCATTCCGCCCTGGGTCTGAACCGCTCCCGCGACCGCTTTCAGTCCGTCTGCCGTTGCATTGGCGATGGCACGGATCGCTTCCGCCTGTCCGTTGGCTTCATTGATCTGCTTCTGCTGTGCGGCTTCCGATTCCAGCACCACTTTCTGCTTCTGGCCTTCGGCCACGTTGACTGCCGACTGCTTTTGGCCTTCCGATTCCAGAATGACCGCGCGCTTTTCCCGTTCGGCCTGCATCTGTTTTTCCATGGCGTTCAGAACATTCTCCGGAGGCCGAATGTTCTTGATTTCGTAGCGCAGGATTTTAACCCCCCAGGTCCTGGAAGCGTCATTGATGGCACTGACAATAGCAGCATTTATCGCGGTTCGTTCTTCGAA
>MWDG01000078.1 GCA_002070455.1 Deltaproteobacteria bacterium ADurb.Bin151 | reverse complement strand
TTTGTCCTGACGCTGCAGACCCGCGAGCAGCATATCCGCCGGGAGAAGGCCACGTCCAACATCTGCTCCAACGAAGCGCTCTGTGCGCTGGCAGCCGGTGTGTATCTGGCCGCGCTGGGAAAAAATCTCGGCAAACTTGCATCACTCAATGTCTGCAAGGCGCAATATTTGAGAAACGGCCTTTTGCGGCTTGCAGGATGGGAGGAAGTATTTTCCGCTCCTGTGTACAACGAATTTACCCTGCGCTGTCCTGATGCACGAGCCGTCAATGAAAAGCTGCAGGCGGAAGGGATCACCGGCGCCTACGATCTTCAGAAGGATTATCCGGAGCTTGCAAACACGCTGCTCTTTTGCGTAACGGAAATGCTCTCCAAAAACGATATGGATCGGGTGATCGAGATCATTAAATAAGAGGTTCATTCATGGAATTAATTTTTGAAATCAGCAGGCCCGGGCGCAGCGCGGCAAATGTATCCGTAAGTGATGTGCCGGTCATTGATATAGAGAATGTCATTGGCGGGAAATACCTGCGCGACGATCTGGATTTGCCGGAAGTGGCCGAAATCGACCTGGTGCGGCATTATACCAATCTGTCGCGGCGAAACTTTGGTCTGGATCTGGGTTTTTATCCGCTCGGTTCCTGCACGATGAAGTACAATCCGAAAATTAACGAAAATGTTGCGGCCATGCCCGGATTCACCGGCTTGCATCCCGAAGCCCCGGATGCTTTTGCCCAGGGGAATCTGGCGCTGATGTATGACCTGCAAAAACTCTTGAGCAGCATCTTCGGCATGGCTGAGTTCACCCTGCAGCCGGCGGCCGGCGCGCACGGCGAACTCACCGGTGTCATGATGATCAAAAAGTATTTTGAGAAAAAAGGCGAAAAGCGGCATCTGATTCTGATTCCCGATGCCGCTCACGGGACCAACCCCGCGTCCGGAGCACTGTGCGGGTTTGAGACAATTACTCTGCGGTCCAACCCGGAAGGCGGTGTTGACCTTGAACATCTGGAATCGCTGATGACGCAGGATGTAGCTGCTCTGATGCTCACCAACCCCAATACGCTGGGCCTGTTTGAACGCAATATCGAAAAAGTTGCAGCCATCGTTCACGGCAAGGGTGGTTTACTCTATGGTGACGGTGCCAACGCCAACGCCTTTTTAGGCAAAACAAGGCCGGGAGACCTGGGTTTTGATGTCATTCAACTTAATCTGCACAAAACCTTTTCCACACCTCACGGCGGCGGAGGTCCGGGCAGCGGTCCGGTGGGCGTGAGCGCGGCACTGGTGGATTTTCTTCCGGTGCCCCGGATAGTCAAGAGCGATTCCGGCTACAGCTGGTCGGATCATTTTACCGATTCTATCGGCCGGGTGCGGGCTTTCTACGGAAACTTCAATGTGATTGTCAAGGCCTACGCTTACATCCGGTCGCTTGGTGCCGAAGGACTTGCACGAGCCACGGAAATGGCCGTGCTCAACGCCAATTACATCAAAGAAAAATTAAAGCCGTATTTTGATCTTCCCTATGACCGCACCTGCATGCATGAGTGCGTCTTTTCCGGCAGCAGGCAGGTTGAGCAAAACGGTGTGCATACCAGTGATATAGCCAAGCGGCTGATTGACTTTGGATATCACCCGCCGACGATCTATTTCCCACTCATCGTGCACGAAGCCATCATGATTGAACCTACCGAAACGGAAAGCAGGGAAACACTTGACGCTTTCTGTGAAGCAATGATCTCCATAGCTCGGGAAGCCAAAGAAAACCCGCAGCGGGTGAAGGACGCACCGCTTTCCACGCCCGTCAGCCGGCTCGACGAAGTGCTCGCCGCGCGCAAACCCGATGTTTGCTGGAAAAGGTGAACAGACCGATGCTTCGGCAACGAAACAGTTAAACAGTTGTCGCCGCTTTGCCCTCCGCCGGCGGAGGTGTTACGAAGTGACGGAGGTGGTTGTTGTAAGGATTGCTCCCCGAGCAATCCGAATCTCTGCAAGTTTGACAAACACAGGACGGCTACAGGGCACTTGATGGAATGCAAAAAAGAAAGTAATCTGAACAAATGCAATTGTTCCTACGAACCCTGCAGCCGGAAGGGTGTATGCTGTGATTGCGTTTCGTATCATCTGGCCAAAAGGCAGTTGCCGGGTTGTTTTTTCCCGAAGGATGCAGAGAAAACCTACAACCGTTCGTTTGAATATTTTGCAGAACTGGTTTCCAAAAAACGCGTATGAACGCGGATGATGGATGATATTGGTAAGACATTGATCAATGAATACGGTTGAACCGGGTCTTTACGGAATTCGGCGATGGATAGACCACAACAAAAAATGCCGTTTTTGCGAAAGCCTTCCTGGCTGAAAGTACGGCCGCCTTACGCCGACGAAGGCCATAAAATCCGGTCAACTCTTGCCGGTCTGAAACTGCACACCGTCTGTCAGGAAGCGGCCTGTCCCAACATGGCGGAATGTTTTGCAAGCGGCACCGCCACCTTTTTAATTCTCGGGAATGTATGCACAAGAAACTGCCTTTACTGCAATGTTGCTCACGGCGTGCCTCAAAAACCGGACCCGAAAGAAGTTGAAAATTTAATCGCCGCCGTGCGGCAGATGAAGTTGAATTATGTTGTCATCACATCCGTAACGCGCGATGACCTGTCCGACGGAGGCGCCAGTGTCTTTGCCCGGGCCATTACAGGGCTTCGTCAATCCGAGCCCGGCTGCAAAATCGAGGTCCTGATTCCCGATTTTCAGGGCAGCCGCGAGGCGCTGGAAAAAGTGACCGCCGCCGGTCCCGATGTGATCAATCACAACATGGAAGTCGTCGAGCCGTTATTTGGCCGCCTGCGTCCTCAAGGGAATTATCACCGTTCTCTGGAACGGCTGTCCTGTATTGCAAATACAGGGATGATTTCCAAAAGCGGATTCATGTTGGGCTTCGGCGAAGAAAAGGCGGACATTCTGCGCCTGATGGATGATCTTGCAGCCGTTTCCTGCCGCCGCCTGACCATCGGGCAGTATCAGCAGCCGACTCTCAAGCACTGGCCGGTCGCAAGGTACTATCATCCCGATGAATTTACAGAATTCAGGGAGATTGCCTTTTCCAAAGGTTTTGAATATGTGGAATCCGGGCCGCTGGTGAGAAGCTCCTATCGTGCCGCCCATGCAAAAACCCGGAAACAACCTTCTTGAGATATGCAGGGTATCATGTTAAAATTTAATAGTATGATGTATAGACGGCCTGTTGCCCAAACGATATCCCTTTGAGCGGCCATTGAAAGCGTTTTTTATAAATCAAAGCGCAGCGAAAGATCAGTAATGACAACTGTTTGAGCCGCAGGTGAGTTTTGTCATTACCTTTCGCTAGTTTTAGATTTATTCAAAACGCTTTCAGGCAAGCGAAAAGGATATTTGGGAAACAGACCGTAGATACTGAATCGTTTCCTTTAATTTGTCTGTATCAATTCTTTCCCGGGAGGCCCTATGAAAAAGATATCAAAGCTCTGGCGTCAAATCTTCTTTGTTGGATTGATTGCTCTGACGTTTCTTATCACCGGCTGTTCCAGCAGCGGTGATACTCCTTTCTGGTTTCTGCCGGAGCCGGAGGATGAGATCGTCAGGATGACCCTGCTGCAAACCACGGATATGCACGATACCGTGTCCGGTGTCGGATCGTTCAATGATTATACCCCGGGCAGCACGGGCGATGATACCGTACAGGGCGGCTGGGCAAGGCTGGCCGCAAAAATCAACCAGGTAAAAATTGACAGGCTCTTAAGCGGCGCATTGGTGCTCCTTGTGGACAGCGGTGATTATAATATGGGTACCGCTTACGATATGCTGTGGAACACAGATCCGGCGCCTTTTCGGTTTATCAATACAATGGGGTACGACCTCATTACCCTGGGAAACCATGAGTTTGATTACGGACCGAAAAAGCTGGCCCTTATGATCAACCGGGCACGCGCTTCAACAGGCGGCTTTTCCATCCCGATCATTGCCACCAATACCGTGTTTGACGGTATTGCCGGAACGGATGATGATGATCTCCAGGCACTCAGCGGCTCTGTGATTATCAATGACTATTATGTTAAAACTTACTCAAACGGTCTGAAGGTGGGTGTGATCGGCCTCATGGGCAAGACAGCTGATGCTTACGCCCCCAACGCGCCGCCGGTCACTTTCAAAAGCGATTACGAAAACGCCGATGTGAAGGCATTCATCCAGGGGAAAGTGGACGCACTGCGCAACACGGAGGGAGTCCACGTTGTCATCGCCCTTTCACACTCAGGGGTTATTGATCCCAACGGAACCCCGTCGGGCGACGATATTAAACTGGCCGAGAATATTACCGGCATTGACATCATTGCTTCGGGACATGAACATCGCATGACAAACACGGTCATCCCTATTGTCAACGGCAGCCATACCTCCTATATCATCTGTGCCGGTGCAAATGGAACCAACCTGGCCCAGCTCGATTTCCGCGTGAATATGACGCAGAAAAGGCTCGACGAAGCACCAACGCTTACCAATCACACCATCAATGACACTATTTTGGGGAACGTCCTCATCAATTCGATGGTGCAGAACATGAACGATACCATCAACGCCATACTGGCTTTGCTTCCGCCTCCGCTGAACACTAGCCTGGAGACGATTGTTGCAACATCAAGTCTTGCTCTTGATGATCCGGGAAGTGCCCGGGAGTTTGGTCTGGGGAACCTGCTTGCCGATTCCGTGCGTTACGTGGGAACGGAAGCCAGTATTCCGACAATCGGCGCATTCGCAAACGGTGTTATCAGGGGCACTTTCCAGGAAAATCAGCAGATCGCTTTTGCCGATCTCTTTGCGATCGTTCCCCTCGGGATCACCACGGACGATACCCAGGATCCGCTCCTGCCCGGCTATCCGCTGCTCAAGGTCTATCTCAACGGCAATGAAGTGAGGGACCTCTGTAAATTTGATGCGACGATCATGGCATATCAGCTGCTTTTCCCGCAGTATATAGCGTATTTTTCCAGTATCTCGGGTCTCAAATGCACATATACCGGCACAACGGTAAACGATGCGCGGGCCTACGCGTGGGACGATTATACATGCAGCGGACCGACGACTTCAATTCCCACAGGAACGACGCCGCTTTATCCTGTTGTCATCGATAAATATACGATGGACATGCTACTCACTCCCAGTATACAGAATTTGCTGACGGCGCTTGGTATATCGCTGCAGCCGAAGCTTTCTGGTGGAACAGTAATCGACGCAAGCAATCTGATGGAGGCCCGCCTGGATAGAGATACGGGAACTCCAGGCGTCCAGGAATATTATGCCTGGTCCGCCGCGCTGAAGTTTTTTACAGATCCCGGCGGTTTGAACGGAACCATACCCGTATCGCCTTATAATCTTTCAGAACGGCGTCTGGTTGAAGAATAGCAGCCGCAAGGCGCATTCATACAATGAAATAAGGGGCGAAAGTCATCAGACTTTCGCCCCTTATTTCTTTTAGACCCTTGCATAATACCTGCGGTGTCGTAACCTTGACAGTCAAGTGTTTCAACTTCTTGTCATTTCGACCGAAGGGAGAAATCTTGTTTTCAATATATCCAATGTATCAAGATTCCTCACACGCCTCAGGCGGTTCGGAATGACATACGATTTTTCTCGGTTATGACACTTTCGTTCATTGCAGACGAGGTCTGCACGAACAATCAATCCGCCTAGACCAACTTCAGGTAATTTTTCACCAGGTATTCCGCGGTCTGCAGGGCGCCTTTGGCCGCGCCCAGCTTGGTGTTGTGCGCGAGACAGACGTACTTGATGCCGTTTTCAATAATCGGATCTTTGCGGACCCGCCCGACGGTGACGGTCATGCCGCCGCCCTTGTCACGGTCCATGCGCGGCTGGGGACGGAACGGGTCATCGGTCACGTCGATCAGATGCGCCGGTGAGCTGGGCAGGTGCAGCTCGGCAAAATCCCTGCCGTATTCCCTCATGACTTTTTTCACGTCCTCGGGCGAACAGGGTTTTTCAGTCTGCACAAAGGCTACGACCATATGTCCGTCGATCACCGGCACCCGGGTGCAGGTGGCGGTAATGCCAAAGGATGCATCCTGAATACCGTTGCCGGTGAATTTTCCCAGAATCTTCTGCGGTTCAGTTTCAACTTTCGGTTCTTCCCCCGATATGTACGGAACGACATTTTCTGTCATATCCATGGCGGAAAGGCCGGGAGTCCTGCCGGCGCCCGACATGGCCTGAAGCGATGTTGCCACGACCTGTTTTACCCCAAAATTATCGAGGATCGGCTTTAATGAAACCACCAGGCCTGCAATGGTGCAATTGGATTTGGGTGAAATGAAGCCCTTCCACCCGCGGTTTTTCTGCTGAACGGCAAGAAGCGCCGCATGATCCATATTGACGCCGCCCACCAGGATCGGGGTGTCGGCTTCATAGCGGAAAGCCGACGCGGTGCTGATGACCGGGGTGGTTTTCGCGTATTTCGGCTCCAGCTCCTTGGCCGGACCCGCGTCCATAGTCGAAAAAATGATATCCACGGATGTCGGATCAAACCTGGCCGCTTCTTCCACAACCATGCCGGCGATATCCTCCGGAAGCTCTTCGGGGCACCACCAGCGAATGGAGCCGTTGGCGTCCCTCAGTGCGTCGATATATTTCTTTTCAGCCGAGCGTTCCGAGGCGACGAGCTTGGTGATTTTAAACCAGGGATGACCGAGCAAACTGACAATCGCCTGTTGACCGACAATGCCGGTAGCGCCCACAATGGCAATTTTTAACATATACAATAACCTCCAGAATTATTTGTTTTTTAAAATTATTTTTGTTTTTTCCACGTCCGCCGCTATCTGGCGCTTCAAACTTTCGGGGCCGTCAAACTTGACGATGTCCCGAATTTTCTCCACAAACAAAACGTTTATTTTTTTCCCGCGCAGATTGCCCTCATAATCCAGAAGAAAAACCTCCAGCGTGGATGTGTAATCTTCAAACGTCGGTTTCGCCCCGATATTGAGCGCCCCCATGTATCTCCTGCCATCAACCATGACAAATGCCGCGTAAATGCCGGATGGCGGAAGCAGTTCCTTTTCCGGTTCGATATTGGCGGTGGGATACCCCAGGCCGGTCCCTCTTCCGGCCCCCGAAACAACCACTCCTTCAACATTGTAGAAGCGTCCCAGAAGCCTGGTTGCGGCGGGGATGTCTCCCGACAGGATGCAGTTGCGGATCAGCGTGCTGCTGACAATTTCATTGTCGATTTTAAACGCCTTAATCACCTCGACGGAAAAACCGAGTTTTCGTCCCTGGGCTTTCAGGAAAGCGTCGTTGCCCTGCCTGGCCTGCCCGAAAACATAATCATGTCCGATAATAATTTTCGTGATGGCCAGTTTTTTCCAGAGAAAATCCCGCACAAACTCTTCGGCGGTAATTTTGGAGTAATTCAAATCAAAGTGAATAATGACTGTCGCATCAACGCCGCATCCCTCCAGCAGGGCCATTTTTTCGGACCGGGTGGTAAGCAGATAAAACGGATGAATATTCGGATGCAGGATCATTTTGGGATGAGGATCGAAAGTGATCACCAGCGATCTTTTCCCGGATTTTTTTGCCTCCGCGGCAAGTTTTCGGCAGATATGCTGATGGCTCAGGTGCACGCCGTCAAAATTGCCGATGGTGACAAAGGCCCCCCGAAAATCTTCGTCTATCGCTTCAATTCCTTCAAATATTCTCATGATACGCAGCTAAAAAACTCCATGAATAATCTTTATAACATAGCATTTTGGCCATTAATTTCAAGCGGATTTTATCTTGACAAGACTGCATGGTTCGGTATAGAGCACAACTCGTGCCGAAGTGGCGGAATTGGTAGACGCGCTAGGTTCAGGGTCTAGTGGGTGTACGCCTGTGCTGGTTCAAATCCAGTCTTCGGCACCATTTAAAAATCAAGGGGTTAGCAAAATATTGCTGGCCCCTTTTTCCCTTTTTAAAACTTAAGGCATCTTATGCCCGCTAATTTTTCCAATCTTCCGAGGCCGTGGTAGATTGCGCCCGGCGTCTTGATGCGAAATCCCAGAAAGCGCATATCAATATATTCCAGAATGATACCCTCCTGCGCGACCGAATCCATGTAGGCAAAGTCTGTTACAACGGGGAAGGCTTTTATCTGCCCTCTGATCCATGTCGGGCAGCCGGCCTGTTCCAGCCTTCTTCTGCAGGCGTCAACATCTTTCACCAGAAAGCCCAGATGCTGCACAACCATCCGGCCTTTGTCATCCACGCAGGATTTATAAAAATCAGACCCGACGCCGGGTTCCAGCAGTTCAATTTCATACCCTTTGTAGATGGCCATCCCGAGCTTGCCGCTGAAGGTTTTGTTTTGATTTCGTTCGTTCCAGAAGGTGAGCGTGTCCGATGCGATAAAAAACGGACCGACTCCTTTTTCTTCCAGTTGCAAGGCGGCGGCTTCCACATCCGGCACGACAACACCCAGTTGGCGCACTTCCGGGAAATCATATTTTTTACGGAAATCTTTGGCTATTTGGGACACGGTATAATCAATATTATTGTCTTTTAACAAATCGTCAAAATAAATCATATCTCCTCCCCCTTTGATGTACCGTTCGGGTAGGGCGCGCTCTCCGAACGCGCCGACCTTTCGTTGCGCACATTCTTTTTGGTCTTTCATCCTTTCGCCTGCTGCGAGAAAGCCATGATTTAAACGTCTTGCGATATCGGACTAGAGCGTATATCTGGTTCGTTATGAAAATGATTGACAATCTGACAGCCTGCACGTTAAAAATACAAAAGTCAGGATACGATGATCTGGTATTGTCTCCCCCCAATTGTGAATTATTCGTGATATTTATCACGGATGTCACCTGAATTTGTCAACAACATTCTTGATGAGGTAACGAAATGGAGTCTTTAATCTGCAAGCACTGGCATCACTGCCCGGCCGAGGAAGTTACAACCCTGCTGACAACGCATCCGGACCGCGGCCTTCCATTGTTCGAAGCAAAAAAGCGGCTGGAACATTTTGGCCCCAATATGGTTACCGCAAAAAAACAAAAAGGGCCTTTCATCCGGCTCCTGCTGCAGTTTCACCAGCCGCTGGTTTATATTTTGCTGGCGGCCGCCGCCATAACGCTGTTTTTGCAGGAATGGGTGGATTCCTCCGTTATTTTCGGTGTTGTGATTGTCAATGCCATTATCGGGTTTATTCAGGAATCCAAAGCGGAAAAAGCCATTGAATCCCTCAAACAGATGATGACGACGCAGGCAACGGTTTTACGTGACGGCAAATGGATGCAGATCGATTCGACGCATCTGGTTCCGGGCGATATCGTTCGCATCCAGTCCGGAGACAAGGTCCCCGCTGATCTGCGGTTGCTTTCCTGCCGGGATTTACAGGTGGACGAATCCGCCCTGACCGGCGAATCCGTCCCCGTTATAAAAAAAGAGGGAACGCTGCATCCCGAAACAATTCTGGCCGACCGGCACAACATGGCCTATGCGGGCACGCTGGTCACGTATGGACAGTCGCAGGCGGTTGTCATTGCCACCGGAGATCAGACGGAGACGGGGCGCATCTCCGAAATGATAGCCGGGGCGGCGGATCTTTCCACACCGCTCACGGTAAAAATTGCATCATTCAGCAAGGTCCTTCTGGTTGCTATTCTGATTCTCGCGGCCCTGACGTTTGCCGTGGGGATGTGGCGGGGCGAGGGCGCGGTCGATATGTTCATGGCCGCTGTCGCGCTTGCTGTCGGCGCCATCCCAGAGGGACTGCCTGCCGCTGTGACAATTACGCTGGCCATCGGCGTAAACCGAATGGCCAAACGAAAGGCTATCATTCGCAAGCTTCCGGCTGTTGAAACGCTGGGAAGCACAACGGTTATCTGTTCGGACAAAACCGGCACGCTCACCGAAAATCAGATGACTGTCCGCCGCATTTTTGCGGGTAACGAATATTTCGATGTGCAGGGAAACGGTTACGCGCCGGAAGGGGAAATATTATCGGGAGA
>MWDG01000077.1 GCA_002070455.1 Deltaproteobacteria bacterium ADurb.Bin151 | reverse complement strand
ACATGCCGCGCCGGAATTCCAAGGATTTGGATATCGTCATCTTATCCACATACTTCAAATCACCACCCATGGGGACACCTGTGGCAATGCGTGTAATCCGGATATTCGAATCCTTGAACATCCGGGTGATTAAGAGCGCCGTGGATTCACCATGAACGTTGGGGTTTGTGGCCAGAATCAGTTCCTGAACGTTGCCCTCGCTGACTCTTTTTTGTAATTCACCAAGGCGCAGATGCTCCGGTCCGATACCGTCCAGCGGCGCCAGCGCACCGTGCAGAACGTGATAGGTTCCGTGGAAAACGCCGCTTTCTTCAATAGCAGCAAGGGCATCGGGCTCTTCCACCACGCAGATCACATGCTGATCACGTTGGGGATTCCGGCAAATGTGACAGACATCTTCTTCTGTTGGATTCAGACATATCCTGCAGAGCCGGATTCTGCGTTTCACCTCAACCAGGCTCTCCGCCAGTTTCTCAACATCATCCGGAGTCGCTCGCAATATATAATTGGCCAGTCTCGCTGCCGTCTTTGCCCCGATTCCGGGCAGCTTGGCCAGTTCATCAATAAGGCGTTTGATGGGTTGTGCGTAGGATTTCATGGATTTTCTTACATGCCCATCCCGGGAAGGTTCAGTCCGCCCGTAATCTTGGCCATTTCCGAGGAAGCCATTTCCTGGGATTTGCGAATACCCTCATTCACAGCCGCTGCTATCAGATCCTGCAGCATGTCAATGTCTTCAGGGTTGACAACTTCTTTCTCGATTTTCAGAGAAACGATTTCAAACTTTCCGTTTACGGTCACCTTAACCATACCGCCTCCGGACTGTGCTTCAATCGTTTTTGTGGCCAGCTCTTCCTGGAGCCGACCGATTTTTTCCTGCATTTTTTTTGCCTGTTTCACGATGTTGCCGATGTTGTGCACTTTATTATCCCCCTTTTTCTGAAGGTCCGTTTCAGATTCAGCTCCGTTTCGAACCGTCTGTCCATTTATTTTCGTCTTCCGTCTTAAATGACCTCTTTATTTTTCGTTTTAATTACTTTTTGATTGCTTTAATCTCCACCAATTCCGCGCCTTCAAATTCGGCCAGCACTTTCTGAAAAAGCGGATTATTCAAGGCGTCCCGCCTGATATCGTTCTGGTTGTTGGTTTTATTGCCACGAAGGCTTGGACCGTTTGTGTTTGTTTTTGGCGCATCTATGGTTTGAACCGCAAGGGAAACTTTTTGTGAATAAAAAATCCCGGCAATTCTTTCCAGTTCTTCTTTTTGTGTTTTTTCCATAATGCTGTCGAGAAACAGATAACCCCTGGGAAAGCCAAGGGTTAAACAGCCGTTTTCAAATCCCAGAACTTCAGCAGGTGCAATTTTTGCCCCAAGCCGGGAATTTTCTTTTTTGATAAACTTTTTCAAGTCCTCTGATGTCATGGTCTTTCCGGAAGGATGGACCTCCGTTTCCTGCGGACTTTGTTGCTCTCGGGGCCCATCATCTGATTGCTGAATGCTTTTTGGCTGTGGTTGCACCGGGGGCTGTTTCGGAACATTGCACGGGTGTTCAGCCCTGCCTCCGGATGTCACCCCGTTCCGGAGCTTTTGCTCCATGGATTCGAGAGTTGCCAGAATCTCGCCCACCGGCAGCACCGGCTCCAGGTAGGCCATTCTGATCAGGACGGTTTCCAGTTTCAGCCGCACCTCCTGGCTGCGACGCAGGCTTTCGGCTTCAGACAGCAAAATATCCAGATAACGCTGCAGGGTTTCGCGGGAAACATTGATCGTCTGCTTTTTCAGTTTTTCCACCTGTTCCGGAGCAATGTCAAATGATGAACTTTCATCCGCGGCGATTTTGACCAGCAGCAGATTGCGGAAATGCCTCAATAGCATGGTGTAAAATTGTTTCATATCCATGCCGGCCAGGTAGGCTTCTTCCAGGATCACCAGGCAGGCGCCTGCATTTCGCGATAACACTGCTTCGGAAAGGCTATACAGGTACTTGCGGTCGGCCAGCCCCAGGATGTTTTCCACATCGTCATCTGAAATATTCAACCCGGCATAGGCAATGACCTGATCAAAAATACTCTGGGCATCACGCATGCTTCCGTCACCCGCCTCTGCGATCCAGGAAAGCGCCACGGGACTGATCGTAATGCCTTCAGCCACGGCTACTTTACTTAAATTGGCCGCGATCTGGCCCAGAGATATGCGGCGGAAATCATAGCACTGGCAGCGGGACAAAATCGTGGCCGGCACCTTGTGATTTTCAGTTGTGGCAAAAATGAAAATGACATGCCCCGGCGGTTCTTCAAGTGTCTTTAGGAGTGCATTGAACGCTTCACGCGTCAGCATGTGAACTTCATCGATAATGTAGATTTTATACCTGGAGGCAGCCGGCGCGAATTTGACGTTTTCCCGAAGTTCACGGATTTCGTCGATACCGCGGTTGGAGGCGCCGTCGATTTCGCGCACATCCATCGAGTTTCCATCTGTAATTTCGCGGCAGTTCGGACAGACGTTGCAGGGCGTTGATGTCGGTCCCTGTTCGCAATTGAGCGACTTGGCCAGAATGCGTGCCACAGAGGTTTTCCCGACACCGCGTGGACCGGCAAAAAGAAACGCGTGCCCGATGCGTCCCTGGGCAATTGCGTTGCTGAGCGTTTGGACAACCGGCTCCTGTCCCGTAACCTCGTCAAATTTTTGCGGGCGGAATTTTCGCGCTAGAACCTTGTATTCCAATAAAACCTCTATTCATGGATTTTTACAAGTTAGGAATTTAATTCACTTATAACTGGTGACCGGGTTTACCGCAACACACGACGGGATTTGCTGCCGCTGCTTCCTTCCGGACCTGACGGGGTTCACAAGCCTTCGTTGTACGGGACCCGGCCATATTCCCATAATGACTGTCACGCAAAAACTCTTAATGGATAAATCGACAGGAATCAACCCAAATTTTTGCCGGATCCTGGAATCCGGCAATGAAAACGCCGGCCCCAGGGCCGGCTGTCATTGTACTGAAATCTGGCGGAGAGAGGGGGATTCGAACCCCCGTGGGAGCTTGTGGCCCCCAAATCGATTTCGAGTCGATCCCGTTACGACCACTTCGGTACCTCTCCGGATTTTTTTGCTATTACACGGCAGAGACGCTGCACGCAGCGTCTCTGCATTATATTCTGGCGGAGAGAGCGGGATTCGAACCCGCGGTACACCTTTGTGGGCATACACACGATTTCCAGTCGTGCTCCTTCGGCCACTCAGACATCTCTCCGCGGTTTATTTGACTGCCGAATCGGCTTTTATCCTCTTTTCCTTAAAAAATCTACTCAAAATTTCCCCGCATTCCTGCCCTAATATCCCCTCTGTTACATTTGGTTGATGATTCAGGCGGCTGTCATTCAGAATTTGGTAGAGGGAGACCACGGCGCCGGCTTTTGGATCGCGGCAGCCGAAAATCACACGGGAAAGCCGAGCCTGAAGAATCGCGCCGGCACACATCACGCAGGGCTCCAGTGTAACGTAAAGCCCGGCGCCGGTAAGGCGGTAGTTGCCGGTTTTCCGGGCGGCCTCGCGCAGAACCAGCATTTCCGCGTGCGCTGAAGGGTCCTTGCGGGAAATCGGCGCGTTATGCGCACAGGCCAGAATCTTTCCTTCCCGTACCAGAACCGCGCCAATGGGCACTTCACCATTCTCCATGGCTTTACCGGCCTCATCAAGCGCAATCCTCATAAAGTATTCATCCGTCAGCATCCACCAACCCCTTTTTCTTTTTCCAATCCCGCATTCCAGTTATCATATTGTTGATTTTGAGGCAAATGCCGTATATGATTACATTCAAGCGAGATTAGAATGGATTCAAAATCAATATTCATCTGGCCGGTCATAATATCCATTGTCGGGCATGTTGCGCTCATTACAGCCAGCAGTATGATTGACCTGCGCGAAAATGCAAAAACCGTCCAATTATTTACGGTGCAGATCGCACAATCCGAACCGGTTGCCCCACCCAAAAAGGAAGAAAAACCGGCTCCGGAAGCAACACCGAAACCCGACCAGGAAGTGAAACCGATACCGCAGGGTACAAGGGAAGAAACCGTGCACATCGGTTCCTCAGATGTTAAATACGCAGCTTACCTGGCAGGTCTGAAAAGAAGAATTATGAACCTCTGGCAGTATCCGGCGGGGGCATTCGAAAACAAAGAAGAAGGAGAAGTTGTGATTAAAATATCTATCGACGCAGACGGGACGCTGGCTGAGACGATGGTTTTAACAACCTCAGGATCCGTGCATCTGGATTCCGGGACCCTGGGGGTAGTTCAGGCAGCCGCGCCATTTCAGCCGCTGCCTTCGCAATATGATCTGTCCCGCCTTCATATTATCGCTTCGTTTCATTACCGGCTGCATGATTAAAAATTTTTTACGCCCTGAACCGGGCAACCGTATCGCTGAGCCGGCTGGCGGCGGTATTCAGCTGGTCTGTAACCGTTTTGAATTGAGAAAGCGATCCGGCGAGCTGCGCGGCACTTAAATTCAGTTCCGCCATGGAATCGCTGATCTGTTTCGAGCCGAGGGACTGGAAATGCATGCCTTCGTTCACCTTGTCAAATTCCGGACTGAGATACGCCACCTTTGCAATCACCTGTGACAGCTGCACCGTGGCATCTTCCGCCGACTGCACGCCATGAGTGACTCCTTCCCGAAAATGATTCATTTCCCTGACGCCATCCATGACGGATGTCTGCATTTCATTGATAATTCCCGAAATATCCAGTGTTGCGATTGCCGTTTCATTGGCCAGGCGCCCGATTTCCCTGGCAACCACGGAAAAACCTCTTCCATACTCACCGGCTTTTTCCGCTTCGATGGCGGCATTCAGGGACAGGAGATTGGTCTGATCGGAAATTTTCGTTATGGTTGCAATAATGGTGTCGATGCTGCCGGCCTTCTCGCGAACCAGGGCAAGTTTATCGGAAATGCTGACCGTTCCGTCAGACAGGGTGTGCATGGCTTCCTGCAACCCCGCCAGACTCGCCTGTCCGTTACTGGCCAGTCTGGAAGCTTCCCCGGCGGCTTTCTTGACGCCATCCATCGTCCTTGCAAGCTCCTGAGAAGTTGCTGAAATCTGCTGCGAAGCAGTGCCAACCTGCGCCACGTTTCCCTCAAGGCTTTTCATGGCTTCTTCCTGCTGGCCTGACGCGGATACGATGGATGTCGCGGTTTCACGCAGGGTATCGACGGCTTCCCTTATTTTTATCGTTTGTTCGCGAATGTTTTGGGTCATATGATTAATGGACCGGCTCAAAATACCCACTTCATTGAGGTTGCCGCGGGTATCGATCTGAACAAGAAGGTTACCTTCAGCCACATCGTTTGCCGCTTTGCTCAGTTTGCTCATGGGCTTTGTGACGAAGTGCCTTGTGAGGAAATAAACAAGGAAGGTAACCGCAACGGCAACCAGAAGCATTCCGATCAGCATTTTGATCAGAAAGGAATAGATTCCGGAAAGAACTTCGTCATATGACCGGCAAAAGATGATATACCAGCTGTCTTCCATGTTCAACTGTGCGGTGGTAAGTTTTTCCACATAATAGAATTTATTAGTGCCGGCAAAGTCTGATAAGAAATAGGTCTCTCCGGCCCCAATGCGATCCATGACCGTTTTTACCTGGTCCCGGCCCTTCGGATTCAGAATCAATTTTTTCTGGGGATGCGAAATAATCATACCGTCCTGATCAATCATCGAAAGATAACCGGTCATGCCGATCACGGATTTCTCGACAAAAAACTCTGTGAAATAATCCATTCTCGGGGCGACGATGGTCGCGCCGATGATCTTATCATCGCGCAGAACGGGCACCGCAACGACAAAGATGGGATTCCCCCGCAGGATGCTGGGATAGACCTCACTGATAAAATAAGGCTTTCCTGAAAAAACATTCCGGATATAACTGAAATCGGGCCCGCACTTTCCGATGGTTTTGCCGCCCACGGTATCGATAAAAAAATTGCCGTTTCCAATGATCTTTTTTTCACCATGGACATCGATGGGCAACGTTTGGCCGTCAGCAAGTTTAATGGCCAGGGGAATGTTTTCATAATACGGATGCAGGGTGTGCATCTCTGAAAGGAACTTTTGCGCGGCAGACCGCTTTTGCTCATCCAGAGGATCGGCGCAGGTATCCATAATCCGGGGATCCCGGGCAATCGTCTGGGCGGTACGAATCTGCTCCTCCAGCCATCTGATCAGGGCCTGATTTGTTTTTCTTGCAATGATTTCTGACAGTTCATGATTGGCCTTCATGGCTTGCGGTTTGCCCAGATAATACACAACGATCCCGAAAGTGATGAAAAGCAGGGCAATGGCGGGAATGAGCAACAGAAGATATTGAGTGGTAATTTTCCGGGTGTTTTTTTTGGTCAATGAATCCGGTGACGGCATATGGTTTCATCCACTGGTTCTTTAATTTATGGTGGACTCTGTAATTTAATCGATACCTCATATACAAAATTTTATCAACCGTTTCGGCAAACTGAAAGAAGATAAAACATACTTTATGATCCGGGGCGGCCTGACCCGATGATTTATCTTGCAAGGACCTTTCGCCCGCGATAGCATAAGCAACCCTTAAAATGAGAGTTTTGTGATGAACCGGTACGATGAGGAATACAGGGCAAAACTGACAACTTGCGAACAAGCCGCATCAATTATCCGTGACGGAGACACTCTGGTTCATGGTGTCACGATCGCTGAACCACCGGGCATGCTGGCTGCCATCGCCCAGCGTGCAAGGACAGGCGATCTGAATCAGATTAAAGTTTATACCTTCAACGCCCAGAAGCATTTTGCCCGGACGCTGGGCAGTCCGGATATATCGGACATTGTCGATTCCTACACCTGGTTCGTCAGCGAGTCATCAAGAAACATGGTGCAGGTTGGACTGACCCAGTTTATCCCTGCCTATCTCCATCAGATACCGAAAATCGTCATGGAAACCATGGACGTCGATATCGCGGTGACAACCGTTTCTCCGATGAATGAAGAAGGATACTTCAGCTTAGGACCATGCAACGGCTACATGTCTGTGATGGCGGGCCTGTGCAGGACATTGATCGTCGAAGTCAACGAAAACATGCCTTTTGTTTACGGAGAAGCGTTGATCCACATATCCAATATTTCGATGATTGTGGAGAATACGGTACCCCTGCCGGAAATCCTGCCGATGGAACCGAATCCGCTGGATCCGGTGATCGGAAAGATCATTGCCGAATATATTCCGGACAGAGCGGTGATTCAACTCGGCATCGGCACCCTGCCCAACGCGCTCGCGTCCTGCCTGGAAGGTCACAAGGACCTGGGCATCCACACGGAGCTTCTCTGCCCCGGAATGGTGGATCTCATTGAAAAAGGTGTGATTACCGGGCGGCATAAGAATGTTCACACAGGCAAGCATGTTTTTTCTCTCGCGTACGGCGGCAAAAAGACCTTTGATTTTATGAATGGAAACAAAAGTTTTGAAAATTACCCGAGCTCCTACGTGATGAACCCCGGGGTCATTGCACAGAATCACCGGATGACGGCCATCAACGCCATCCTTCAGGTTGATCTGCTGGGACAATGCAACGCAGAATTTTTGGAGGGAAGACAATACAGCGGAACAGGAGGCCAACTTGATTTTGTCCGGGGAGCTTATGACTCACCAGAAGGTAAAGCCATCCTCGTTTTGTACTCCACGGCAAAAAACGAGGAAGTGTCTCGGATCGTAGGCCGTTTCCCGGCGGGGACCATGGTCACAACACCTCGCAATGACGTGCATTATATTGCAACGGAATACGGAATTGTCAATCTGAAGGGAAAGTCAACAAGGGAGCGTGCGCTTGCCCTGATCAGTATTGCCCACCCTAAATTCCGTAACGAACTCATGCGGGAAGCCGAAAACATGTCGCTGATGTAATTTCCACACGCTTGCAGAAGTAAAATAGGTCATCCCCTTTTTTATTTTGTATTATTGTTGAAAAAACGGCTTGACAAGGCACGTCTGCTTGAGGTAGATTTTCCTAAACTGGAATGAATCCGAAATGAAGAGAAAAAAAGAAGAGCTGATTGATCAGCTTAAGGAAAAAGGCCTCAAGATTACATCGCAGCGTTTGGCCATTGTCGACGCGCTGGTGGAAAATCGCCATGATCATCCAGGTGCGACGCTGATCTTCAACGAAGCCCGAAAAAAATCGGCACGCGTGAGCCTGTCCACGGTTTACGCAACATTGAAGGAATTTTCCGAATACGGCCTGATTCGACAACTGGAATTCGACCGGATGGAGAACCGATACGATGTGGATCTCTCCGACCATGTGAATCTTATCTGCAACCGCTGCGGTAAGATTTTCGACTACTCCATCCCCGCATCGCTTGAACCCCGGGACATTGCCCGTAAAGCGGGTTTTGTCGTGACGGACACCCGACTGGAATTTCACGGGTATTGCCGGGATTGCCTGAAGCGCCCAGACTGATTTTCTTACCGCGCAGCCCAGAAACATGTTCAATGAATAATGAAAAAAGCGCGGTAAGTGGCTCACATGACAATTCAGAACCATTCCAGATTATGGAAGGCGAACATCGTAAAAAGGGAAACCATACTTAACGTAAAATTTCAGGAAAGGAGGGGCACATGACCGAAGAAAGCAAATGCCCGGTAACGGGCAGGATGAAAAAATCCATCTCCGGAGGAGGGACTTCAAACCGGGACTGGTGGCCGAATCAATTGAACCTCAGGATCCTTCATCAACATACGCATAAAAGCAATCCCATGGGCGAGGCGTTCGACTACGCCAAAGAATTTAAAAAACTAAATCTTTCAGCCCTCAAGAAAGACCTCTACGCGCTTATGACCGACTCGCAGGACTGGTGGCCGGCCGACTGGGGCCACTACGGTGGGCTCTTCATCCGGATGGCGTGGCACAGCGCCGGAACCTACAGGCTGGGCGACGGACGCGGCGGCGCGGGATCCGGTTCGCAGCGACTGGCACCACTTAACAGCTGGCCCGACAACGTGAACCTCGACAAGGCGCGTAGGCTTCTTTGGCCCATCAAAAAGAAATACGGCAAGAAAATCTCCTGGGCGGATCTGATGATTCTGGCCGGCAACTGCGCCCTGGAATCGATGGGATTTAAAACCTTCGGCTTTGCCGGCGGACGCGTGGACGTCTGGGAACCGGAAGAAGATATCTACTGGGGCAGCGAAGAGGAATGGCTGGCTACAAGCGACAAACCCAAGAGCCGCTACACAGGCGAGCGCGATCTTGAAAATCCCCTGGCGGCCGTGCAGATGGGACTGATTTACGTGAATCCCGAGGGTCCGGACGGTAATCCCGACCCGGTCGCCTCCGGCCGTGACGTTCGCGAAACCTTTGCGCGTATGGCCATGAATGACGAAGAAACGGTCGCGCTGGTTGCCGGAGGCCATACTTTTGGTAAATGCCACGGCGCAGGGCCTGCAACCCATGTGGGGCCCGAACCGGAAGCCACCCCCATCGAAGAACAGGGCCTTGGCTGGAAAAGCAGTTTCAAAAGCGGCAAAGGAGGCGATACCATCTCCAGCGGCCTCGAAGGCGCCTGGAAACCGAATCCGACGACATGGGACATGGGCTATCTGAAGGTGCTCTTCAAATATGATTGGGAACTGGTCAAGAGCCCGGCCGGTGCAAATCAGTGGCTGGCCAAAAATGTTGAAGAAGAAGACATGGTGGTGGACGCGCACGACCCGTCCAAAAAGCGTCGCCCGATGATGACCACGGCGGACCTTTCCCTGCGCTTCGACCCGATCTATGAGCCGATTGCGCGGTGTTATCTTGCCAACCCGAAAGAATTCGCAAACGCCTTTGCCCGGGCATGGTTCAAGCTGACCCACCGTGACATGGGACCGCGGTCGCGGTATCTCGGACCGGAGGTTCCGAAAGAAGAGCTGATCTGGCAGGACCCCATCCCGGCCGTCAACCACAAACTGATTAATAAACAGGATACGGCCGCTCTCAAGAGCAAAATCCTGGCTTCGGGCCTGTCTGTTTCGGATCTGGTTTCAGTCGCCTGGGCATCGGCCTCCACGTTCCGCGGCTCCGACATGCGCGGCGGCGCCAACGGCGCGCGCATTCGTCTGGCACCGCAAAAGGACTGGGAGGTCAACGAACCTGACCGTCTGGCTAAGGTGCTTAAAACCCTTGAGCGAAT
>MWDG01000076.1 GCA_002070455.1 Deltaproteobacteria bacterium ADurb.Bin151 | reverse complement strand
AGGTTGGCGCCGGCGGACACCAGTTTTCGGGCATGGCCGGCAAACGTTTTGGCATCCATGTCAAATACGGTTTTTAAACCTTCAAGACGGGGTATCCCGGCATTCGGTTTGGCCAGAAGCGGAACCTTCGCGTAGGGCTTCATCGCGGCAATAAACTCCGCCATCTGTTCGGGACCGGCGGAACAATTACATCCCACAGCATCCGCGCCCAGGCTTTGCAGGGTAATGATTGCGCTTTCCGGAGGAGTGCCCCCCAGCGTGTGCCCGTCTTTTTCAAACGTCATGGATACCATCGTGAAAATATCCGAAATCTCTTTCACAGCGATCAGGGCCGCGCGCGTTTCCTGGATGTCGATCATGGTTTCAATCACGATCAGATCACAGCCGCCGTCGATCAGGCCTCGTGCCTGTTCTTTGAACGCATCTACGGCTTCCTCAAAACCGAGCGGCCCGAAGGGATCGACAAATAAACCGGTAGGGCCGATATCGCCGGCAACGAGCGATTTTTTCCCGCAAGCCTGTCTGGCTAGGCGTGCGAGTTCAAGATTTACCGAATAGACGTCTTTTTTCGCGTTGTATTGCTTCAGCTTAAAACGATTCGCTCCGAAGCTGCAGGTATAAACAATCTGAGCTCCTGCTTTTACGTAAGATGCATGAATATCCTGAATGACTGTCGGATTCTTCAGGCACCAGATTTCCGGACAGGCACCTGCAGGCAATCCGTTTTTCTGCAGCTCTGTGCCGGTTGCCCCGTCCAGAATAACCACCTGTTGATTCAGAATATTCTTAATCTTAATGTTTTTATTCGCCATTTTCAGTAAACCGAATGTATCTTTTTCTAATTTGTGTCCCTATACCATCTTTGGTGCAGGAATTGGAATCTTTTTTTTTACTTCAATAATCCACAAATCCTTTTGAACATCAAGGAATTATCTTTACATTGTGTTCTGTGGATGGCGATTGGCAAACCCGACAATTCGAGAATGCATGATTTTTCAGGAAGCCTGAGGTTCTTTCAAAGAAGATGCTCTTTTAGCGCGGGAACGTTTAACGGCGGATTGCTTTTTGCCCGGATCCTGTTGTTCGAACATTTTACTGAAAACCGGGTGCCGACCGGCGGCCATAAGCACGAACATACTGCCCATCTGACCATACGAGATGCCTGCGACTTCCGCAGCGCAGGCCATGCTGGCTTCGTGGCTGATATCCGCGTTGGGATTTACGTCCAGAACATAAAAAACCTGATCGCGCAGGCGGATATCCAGTCGGGCGTAATCCCGGCATCCCAGCGTCCGGTAAGCGTCGCAGCTGACTTTTTCCAATGCCGCCTTTTCTTCGGCGGAAAGCGGTGCCGGCAGCCGCGTCTCGATTTTCTCATAGGCATCGGAGCCTGGAATAAATTTGGCATCATAAGTACAAAGCCGGTCTTTGATATTGCTGAAGAAAGCGAAGTCCATTTCCGCGACAGGCAGTACGGTAAGCTTTTCATTGCCCCAGACCGAGACATGAAATTCACGACCGTCGATAAAGTCTTCAACCATGGCCGGCTGCCGGTAGGTATCGAGGATAAAAAGAATCCGGTTTTTCAGGTCCGTTTGATTGAGTACAACGGACTCGCGGGTGATGCCTGCGGAGCAGTGTTCGTTCATCGGTTTGACAATAGCCGGGAAACGGCTCCAGTCGCAGGATTCGCCATGACGAAAGATCCGCCAGGCGGGCGTCGGGATACCGGCCTGTTCAAGCAGGACTTTGACCCGATATTTATCCTGCGCCAGCGCGAGCGTCTCGGAATCGGCCCCGGTAAAGGTGAACCCCAGCATTTCCAGTCGTTTGGCCACCAGCCATTCACTGTGCCTGAGACCGGGAAGGCTTTCGCACCAGTTGAAAATAATGTGTTCGGAAGGATCGAAAGGTCGGAGATGATGGGCAATGTCGTCATCCGCGATAGGAACAAAGACGGTTGGATAACCCACTTCGATCAACGCGTGTCCAAGTTGTGTCGAAAGGCTGATGACCTCCTCTTTTTCAGCCTGTGTCCATTGCGGATCAACATTGTACAATAAAACGACCGGGATTTTTTCAGGCGCTGCGGCAACCGGCACTATCAACCTCCATATTGAACAGTCAGTTTTCTACTCCCGTCTGCAGGGGGTGTCGGTGGACCCTGCATTTCCGAATTTTCGGATCATCAGCCATATAAACAGCTTCTTTTTATATACATATTTTTTCAATAATTCCAAGGATTAATTTACGTTTTTTCCGCTCCTTCTTATCCATATGCTGCGTTATTATAAAATTCCCGGATCGCAAAAAAGGATGCATTCATTGTTCTTCTTGCCTGGTGCTAAAACAGGGCGCAGGGTGATCTCAGACTCTTTCGAGCGCTTTTCTGTCGTATAATCAATGCCGGTTTTTTTCTTTAAATGATTCTTCGCTTCTTCAAAAGGCTTCGCGATCACTGCCGCGGTAAATGCACTCCACCCGCATGCCTGATCACCATGGTCATCACAAACGCCAACCATAATGGCCTTCACGGGTAGTCCCATGACCTCGGATTTTACAGCATACGTCCAGACTTGTTTTTCTTTTTTTAAAGGTTTTCCAGACTTGATGAATTGGGCCTTTGCACCAGACAATTTTTTGCTGATCCTGCATCTGTCAAACTCTTTGAATACCTGGCTGTCCAGAGAGATGCTTATATTCGGCCCCGGATTATCTTTCATATTATCCTGAGCGAAAACAAGGATAGGCAGTAAAACCAGCACAACAGGCATGAACCATTTCATGATTTTCATCGTCGTTCTTTCCCTTCAATTGTTTTTATCACTTCTTACCCACCGGACAGCAATGGGTCATGGATAATATATAATTATATCTTTTCACTGTTGTTTGCGCCAGATAATCTTTCAGGGGATAACGGCAAAAGAAAAAAATCTCTTGTTGCCGGACTCACTTGCTTAACAAATTAAGAAAAAATTATTTTCATGTTGACATGGCATGGTGTTTTTAATATATACACGCCGTCTCTTAACCAAACACTTATTATATAAATATGCCGGCAGACAGTGTGTATCAGTTATTGGTAAACAATTTCTGATGTACGTTGCTGTGAATTTTTAAAATTGCTTGTTGACGGGCTTTGCATTGCGGGGACGGGCAGCAGGCTGTAATATATATTATATCCTTACAATACTAATATCTTATGAAATTTATGTTTTGAGCCGCAGTTTGTATGGCGGATGTTCTTGCGCGGTGGCCGCGGCGCCATTTTCTCCATGCTGCGGCAGGGTGACCGTTAATGATCAGTCGCCTGTTGAGAACGGTTTGATCATTTAAATGGAGTCAATGTCACGGAGTATAAAAGGTATGTTTATGAAAACTTATTTTCACCAGTTTTTACTTTTTGTTTGTGTTCTTCTTCCTGCTTTTATTCTTTCTTCCTGTGCTTTTTTTCAAACAACAGACTTTCCCAAAGATGTGCCCTATATCCAAGATGGGATCAATTTTCATTTTAAGGGAGACGGCCGGTTGAACTTATACAGAGGTGTCCCGCACGCACTGGTTTTGTGCGCATATCAATTGACCGACGCAAATGCTTTTCATCAGATGCTGGAGGAAAAAGACGGTATGGCCAGGCTTCTTGTATGCACTCGTTTCGATCCCTCCGTATATTACGCGAAAAAAATGATTATTCAGCCGGGCCAGGATCTTTACGAGGCCATGGAGAAAACCGAAGGAACCCGGCAGGTGGCGTTGATTGCCGGATATTATGAATTCCAGAAAAAACAGGCTGTAAAGATCATCTCATTGCCGGTGAAGAAAATGTTTTTCTTCAAGAAAGCCGGCGGAACGGACATTTCCCTGTACCTGTCATCGCAGGAAATTCAAGATATGCCGGATCAGAAAAGTGAGGGGGAAAAATGAGTGTTGAAAGACTCCTTTTCTGGCAACAGGGCCTTTTTTTGCAGCCTCAGCATTTTCAGCTGATGGAGCAGTCCTTCCGCGAACTGCTGACGCCTTTGAAACAGTTCATGATTCCGCATTTCTGGGGTGTGATCAGCCTGAAAATTAAAGAGACAAGGCTGGCCGGCAGGATTCTGGAGGTTCAGAACGGAACTTTTATTTTCCCCGACGGGACCCATGTTGTTTTTCCAGGCAATGCCGTTATGAATGTTCGTTCACTGGATGATGCTCATGCGGGATCTCTCAACGTCTATCTGGGGCTGAAGTCCTGGTATTATTCAGGTGAAAATGTGACGGTTGTGGAGAATCTGGAAGATCTTTCCGGTGTCACGACAAGATTTGTTGCAACAACTGATTCGGAAGAAGTTGATGATCTTCATGCCGGAGGGCCTGTCGGCCACATAAAAAAACTGCATTACGTATTGAAGCTTTTCTGGGAACATGAACTGGAGCAGTCCGGCGATTATCATCTTATCCAGATTGCCCGGTTTGAGAAAAGAGGCGCCAGCATCAATCTTTCGCAGGATTACATTCCGCCCTGTCCGATGATCTCCGGTTCTGAATCGCTGCTGAATCTGATTGGCGAAATTCGCGACCAGATTACCGCGCGCAGCCGTCAACTGGAGGAATACAAGAAAAAAAGGGGCGTGCATTCGGCAGAATTCGGTTCACGCGACATGGTTTATATCCTTGCTCTGCGATCCTTGAATCGTTATGTTCCGCTGCTTCATCATTACACACAGACACCGACGATTCACCCGTGGATTGTATATGGTGCATTGCGTCAGTTGATCGGAGAGCTGTCTTCATTTTCTGATCGTGTTAACTCACTGGGGGAATTTCCTGATAATGATCATGCATCCCCTTCATATGATCATTCCAGACTCTGGGATTGCTATTATGAAATTCAAAATCTGATTTCTCATCTGCTGGATGAAATCACCGCGGGTCCGGAATACATCATGAGCTTCATCCGGGACGGTGTTTTCTACGGCGCTGATCTCAAGCCCGTCGTATTCAAGGAAAACAACCGTTTCTACCTGTCTGTCAGAACCGACGATGAGGCATCCTCTGTCATTCAAACAGTGACAACGCTGGCCAAGCTGGGTTCACGTGAAGACCTTAAGCACATTGTAGCCCGGGCCCTGCCGGGTATTCATCTTGAACATCAGCCGCAGCCCCCCCAACAACTGCCGCGCAGGTCCAATGCGATATATTTTCTGATTCATCATCACAGCGAACAATGGGAATCCGTCGTCAAAAACAGGAACATTGCCCTTTACTGGAATAACGCCCCCGGAGATGCGGATATTGAATTAGTGGTGATAAGGAGATCTCATGCACCTAAGTGATTATTTTATTGAGCTTATAGCGTATGTGAACTTTTTTTTGAGGTCGGAAGAAAGCCGGAAACTATCCGGCGATCAGCTGAAAACCAACGTTCAGAAGCTTTTGTCAAAAAGTGAAGACGGCCTGAGAAAAGGAGAGATCTCCCCGGACGATTACGATCAGGCGCGCTTTGCTGTCTGTGCCTGGATTGACGAAGCTCTTCTGAATTCCGACTGGCCCCATAAAGATATATGGGTTCGCCAGCAGCTGCAAAGGATATATTACAACACCACGGATGCCGGAGAAATATTTTTCGATCGGCTGAGCGGCCTGGGACCTCATCAGCTGGAGGTCAGGGAGGTTTATTACCTTTGCCTTGCACTTGGGTTTTCCGGGCGCTACTTTAACGATGAATACACCCTCGAACAGATCAAAACAGTGAATCTCAAACTCCTGATGGGCAGCTCTCTTGGATTACCATCCCTGGAACGTGTGGATCTCTTTCCGGAAGCATATCCGGTAGGAGATATGAATATCGGCCTGCCTGACGGCAAGCGGCGCAGTAAATGGTTTATTGCGGTCTGTGCCGCTGTGCCGCTGACCCTGTTGATTACGCTGTTTGTTACTTACTTTTTTATTCTGAAGAATGTCGGTGAAAACTATCTGCAGATGGTGATGAAATGAAAAGAAAAATAATGCCGTTTATCAAAATCTTTTTCATCGGTGCCATCACTATTTTTATCACACTGGTTGTTATCGGCATTACACTGGCCTTGCATTGGCCCTGGTGGGCAATCCTGTTTCTTCTTCTTTTTATCGGCGGACTGGTGCTTGGCGGGTTTTTCATCCGCAATCTACTGAATGAGCGAATGGGGAAACTTTTTGAAGAAAGCATTGTCGCACAGGACAATGCGCAGATTCAAACCTTATCAGGGAACGACCGGGATGAAAGAAAACTGCTGCAGGCAAGATGGAGAGATGCGATTGACGTTTTACGTAAATCCCACCTGAAAAAAAACGGAAATCCTCTTTATGTTTTGCCGTGGTATCTGGTGATTGGCGAGAGTGGTTCGGGCAAAACAACCTCTTTAAACAGCGCGAGACTGGCAACCCCCTTTGTGGATCTTGGCAAGACAGGAGGCATATCCGGAACACGCAACTGCGAATGGTGGTTTCTGGAGCAGGCGATCGTCATTGATACGGCCGGCAGATACTGTATCCCGGTAAACGGAGAACCTGACAGCCTGGAGTGGCAGAATTTCCTGGAGCTCCTGCTGAAATATCGTAGAAAAGAACCTCTCAATGGACTTATTGTGACCATTGCCGCCGATAAACTTCTGAATACCGGGCAGAATGCGATTGAAGACGAGGGGCGCATGATACGGCGGCGTATTGATGAATTAATGAGGGTCCTGCGGGTTAAATTTCCTGTTTACCTGCTGGTCACAAAGTGTGATTTGATTCAGGGAATCAACAGTTTTTGTGAGCAGCTTCCCCCCGAAAGCCTGACGCAGCCGATGGGGATGATTAATCAGAATTTGTCTGCCGACATCCATTCTTTTTTGGAAAATGCTATTCAGACCGTCAGCAAACGTTTGAGAAACATGCGAATGCTGATTCTGCATCAGCTCGATGCGAAGCATGTTGATCCACCGCTTTTCTTTTTTCCTGAAGAGTTCGACGATATCAAACAGGGACTATCCATATTTGTAAAAACAACTTTCGGAGTGAATCCTTACCAGGAAACACCTGTTTTGCGGGGACTGTTTTTCAGCAGCGGTCGGCAGAACGGAAATCCCGTGTCTCATTTTCCCCGGAGTTTGGGTTTTAAGGCGCCTCGGGAAACTTTGCCCGGTACAACCAAAGGATTATTTCTGCATGATTTTTTTGCGAAGGTATTGCCAAAAGACCGACATTTGCTGACCCCGACCAGGAGATCCCTGGAGTGGAGCATTCTGACCGGCAATCTCGGTTTAACCGCGTGGGCTGTTTTATGTGTCGCTCTTTGCGGTCTGTTGAGCTTTTCATTTGTGAAAAATTTACATGCCATCAGTGGAATGTCGAAGGAATTTCAAGAATTGCCTGTGCTGCAGGGAGAGTTTTTACCCGATCTGACTGCACTGGATCGGTTCCGTGAGGGGATTATCCGGGTCGAAAATCAGAATAAAAGCTGGTGGCTGCCGCGCTTTGGTCTGCGGGAAAGCATCCGTGTGGAAAAAGAACTGAAGAAGCATTATTGCAGACAGTATAAATCGCGATTTATGGAACCTTTTGATCAAAACCTGATGCAAAACATTCAGTCGTTTGATTTTGCAGCATCAGATCACGTCTATGCGCAATACATGATACATCTTGTCCGAAGGATCAACATTCTCAAGGAAGCACCCTACACTTCAAACATCAAACGTTTGAGAGAAAAGCCGCAACCGCAATACATTCCCACGCGGGACGATGGTCCGGCAAATCATCCGGAAGCAATGAAGCTTATCAACAACCAGAATTTTTATTACCTGGCCTGGCGGGAAGACGCCGATCAAATACGAAAAGAGATGGCCGGACTTGAGGATGCCGTGAAATATTTGTATGGACATCGGAACGGAAATCTGCAGTGGATGCTCGCTCTGACCGATCAGCACAGTGAGCTTCTTCCCATTACACTTAATGATTTCTGGGGAGGTGATCAACAGGCTGCCCAGGAAATAAGAATACAACCGTGTTTTACACGTCAGGGCAGAGAAGTGATTGAACATTTCTTCAGTGAATTTTCTCAAGCGTATCCGGACGCACCCTCATTAATCACCAATAAAAACCAGTTTGATCAAAAGTACAGAACACTTTGTTTTGAAGCCTGGCGATATTTTGCTGATGGATTCTCCAGGGGGATGGAACGCCTGAATACCCAGGCTGAATGGGAAAGGATAGCGAGCGACATGGCGGGAAATGGCGGCGGCCCTTATCGGGCGCTGATGGATAAGATCACCGTGCAGCTTGAACCCTTGTACAATGGAAAGAGGCTTCCGGTCTGGTTGTCCCAGATTTTGAGTTTTCAGACGTTAAGAGTTCAGGAGAAGGCCTACCAGAAGGGATTTGTGAAGACCATGACGGAATCTGTCAGAAAAACGGCAATGTCCGTTGAAAAGTCCACCGGTCATGATGTCGGTATCCAGACACTGGAGATCCGGAAAAAGACTGCTCAAGCTTACGCAGACTATCAAAATGCATTGAAAGGCATTGAAGCTGCGACAACTTCGGGAAAATCCGCTTTTGAAATCGTTAGGCAAACCTTCAATGATGACCCGGCGGTCAACAAATCACCTTTCCACGCAGGCTATAAAGCGATTGATCGTCTGAAAAAGGGTGTTGGTGGCGTCAATGAAGTGGATACCACAGTGGCACGATTAATATCCGGTCCTTTTGATTTTCTCTGGTTATTTGTTTGCAACAGGACGGCCGCGCAGTTGGAAAGTCAATGGAGTGAACAGGTGTTGGCGCCGACCATGGGGATGAGTCCTCAGCAGATGATGCCTTATCTGGTCGGGCCTGACGGTATTGTATGGAAATATGTCAGAGAGTACGCTTCGCCGTTTTTGAACCGAAATGAGAAGGCCGGGTATTATCCAAAGGAAGTTTTGGGCGGTACGGTCATGCTTGGCAAATCATTTTACAATTTTTTGAACAAAGGCGCCAGAGCGCAGGTCTCAAAGCAGGTACAGCAGAGAAATTATAATGTGGAGATTAATGGACTTCCGACGGCCGCCAACCCGGAAGCCAGCCTGCAACCTCATGGTACGCGGCTGGAGCTTCAGTGCGGCCCGACAGCACAGGTTTTGCAGAACAACAACTACCCGGTGAACAAGACCTTTTACTGGTCGCCCGAAACATGCAGTGATGTGATCCTCAACATAGAAGTAAGTGATATGGTCTTGTCCCGACGCTACATCGGGCCCCGGGCATTTCCGGACTTTCTGAGAGATTTCAGGGGTGGCCGGCGGGTGTTTCATGCACGCGAGTTTCCCGCTGAAAAAGCCGCATTGGAAAAATTGAAAATCAAATTTATAAAAGTTGCTTATCGTTTTATCGGCAACATGCCGGTTGTGCAGACCGTGGAAGCCATGCCTGTCGCATTGCCGGGGAGCATAGGAAAATGATGAGTTCATCAGGCAGCCCGAACTGGCGTTTTGTTGCCTTAGGCAAACACCCGGTGGCGAAGGATTTCCTGAAGCTGGGGGCAAGTATTCCCCTGGTGGATGATTTATCAGCGATGTTGAAAACAGCCTATTCCACGCTGACATCCAAATTCGATAGTGCGCCTGGTTTCAGCTCCTGGCGTTTCTGGTCAAAAGGTTCAGGTAAAGATTCGCTGATCTGCGGCATTGTCCGGGACAGCTCCGATAAAATGGGCAGGCCTTATCCCTTCATGATTATCGGAAGCGGCCAGTTGAAAGATTGGGAACTCCAATGGGATCTTCTTCCCTTTGCATGTGAAAACACCTGGTGTCAGTTTGAATACCTGTCAACTCAGAATTTTGACAATGTAAAAAAACTGGAGGAGGAGCTGGCCAGCATCAGGCCTCCGTCGGGTCAATGGTCCGAGCATTCCGAGAGGCGAAAAAGCCTCAATCAGATTGGTTCCCCGCTTGATCCTTTTGCCTCTTTTCTGGATTTAAAAAAATTGACAGAGCAGGTGGCCGGTTTATCCGGTCAAAAAGAATATTTTGTGAGCCTGGATCGTGGACCGTGCCGTGACAAGATTCTTCCCGTCAGCCTGTGGCATTATCTTTTCAGAGATACGCTCAAAAGTGTTCCGCAAACCGTCTTTTTAGGCGGGACCCTTGAAAATGCTTTTCTTATTGCATTCAACCGAATTCTCAAGCCGGAGGACGCGGTTCAATTATGGTCGGTGCCTTTGGCTGCTTCATGGCAGAACATCATCGGAACGGAATATTCCATGGATATATCAACACTTGGCAAGGAGCCGATTTCCGCGGATCGGCCTTGCGGTTCGGACGTTCGTTATGATGCCGAGTTTCAGATACTGCAAAATGAAATTGACAAACTTTCTTTACCGTCTGCTGATGGTTTGGTCAACTGGGAAAAAGTTGTTCGTTTTGCCTCCGATATTCTTGCTCATAAATCAAAAGATCTGCTGGT
>MWDG01000075.1 GCA_002070455.1 Deltaproteobacteria bacterium ADurb.Bin151 | reverse complement strand
AAGCAGTGTGCGGCGTTTATAGCGGATCAGGTTGCGGATGGCGATTTTAAAAAGACTACGCATGAGCCGTACCTCCTTTCGCGTCTCTGTCTATAATTCTGCCGTCTTCGAGACGGAAGAGGACCTCCGCTTCTCCCACAATTTTTGTGTCGTGCGTGGAAAAGATGAAGGTAGTTCCCAGTTCATCACGCATTTTCTTCATGAGTCCGATCACTACGTAGGCTGTCTGCGAATCGAGATTGGCCGTGGGCTCATCGGCCAGGACCAGCGCCGGATTGGTTACCAGCGCGCGGGCAATGGCTACCCGCTGCTTCTGGCCACCAGAAATCTGCTGCGGGTATTTACCTCCCTGATCAGACATTCCCACTGCAGCAAGCATCCGTGAAATTCTTTCCTCGCGTTCCCGGTGCTCGATATTCTGGACCATAATCAGGGGGTACTCAATATTTTCGTAAACGGTCAGGACGGGAATCATGTTAAAATCCTGGAAGATAAACCCCAGATGCTTCCCGCGAAAGGCGGCGCTTTCTTTTCGGCCCAACAAGGCGACATCCGTTCCCGCTACGGTAAGCCTGCCGGCAGTGGGTTTGTCCAAACAGCCGATCAGGTTCAAAAGCGTTGTTTTGCCGCTGCCTGATGGTCCGACAAAAGAAACAAACGAGGCGGTTCCGATTTCAAAATCCAGCCCCCGGAGGGCCTGTACCGTGACTTCTTCTGTACGGTAGTCCTTTGAGACGCCTGTTGCCGTGATCAGGGCCATTTGCTCACTCCCGTCATAAACTGATTGGTACGACGGGCGGCATTTTGTTGTACGCCGCCCGCCGATGGTTCGCTAATCGAGATTAATCATCAAACGCCATTTTCGTTTTCCAGACTTCCCAGACCTTGCCAACCAGATCGGGGCCGGGTTTGAGCGTGGCTTTTCCGGGTTTCCAGCCGGATGGTGTCGCTTCGGCGCCTTTGGTCTTGCGGACATGCTGAAAGGCCTGAATCTGCCGGATGCTTTCCATCACGTTACGGCCAACCGGCGGAGTGAGCACTTCAAAGCCCTGAATGATGCCGTCGGGATCAATGATAAACCGGCCTCTGGCTTCCACGCCGGCGTCTTCCAGATAAACTCCAAAGACGCTGCCCACTTTGCCGCCGCCGTCGGAAAGCATCGGGAATGGAACACCGCCCTTCACCATTTTGGACAGCTCATGGTCGTCCCACATTTTGTGGACGAAAACGCTGTCCACACTCATGGAAAGAACTTCTACTCCCAGTTTTTTAAATTCGGGATATTTCTCCGCGACCGCGGAGATTTCGGTAGCTCAGACAAAAGTGAAATCTCCGGGATAGAAGCACAACACGACCCATTTGCCCAGATAGTCAGAAAGTTTCACATTGATGAATTTCCCTTTTTGATATGCGGGTGCCGTGAAATCAGGCGCCTTATTGCCGACGGTAACCATACTTTTCACCTCCCTGGTCATCGGTTCTTGCGAAGTTTCTTTCTTTACTGCCGGTTTTTCTCCGACCGGTCCACCGGTGGGTCTGGCGCAGCCGGCCTTGATTTCTTCAGCCATAAATGATTACCTCCTTTCCGTTGTTTTTTTCAGGTTTCTTTCTTTATTTTTTCAATTTCTTCATCTTCGCGATTTCTTCCTCTACTTCTTCAGCGCCTTCCGCATAGAATTTTCGCTCATCGGGAGCCAGTTCGTGTAGTAATCTCAAAAACTCTCCGGCGTGTACACGTTCTTCATCGGCAATGTCTTTAAGCACTTCGATGGCAAGCTTGTTGTCCGTCGACTCCGCAAGCTGCATGTAAAGCTGAATCGCCTCATACTCTGCAGCCACCATGAATCGAATGGCTCTGATCAGTTCTTCTTTTGTGAGTTTTTTGTCCTTTGCCAATCCTGAAAAAGGTGATCCGAACTCCGGCATGGGTATTATCCTCCTTTCCTGTTTATGTTGATTTTCAGTTACACTTCCCGGCGTTTCGGTAATGAAATATTACAACGTTTTCCGTGCCACAAAAAATCACTTTTCACTCCCTGCGGGTCAACGAAACAATCAGGCAATTTTCAAACGGCAATTTGGCACGGATCAGAAAGTAATGATTTCATATCCCTGGTCACTGTATGCTGCAACACTCGGATGTCCGGACATGTCATCTAGCAATCTCAGCCCTTGCTCTTTGGCTGCTTCCAGAGTTCCTAGCTTCCCCGAACAGGCCTTGCAGACACCTTCTACAAGACCGGCCGCCAGACTCTTTTTCCATAATCCGCTCAGTGGATTTTCAGGTTTGACCAGTTCGGGAATCAGTTTTACCGAAGCCCCTTCCAGAATAATTTTTGCATCATGCCCTTTGACTTTCATATCCAGCGCGTTTAGCAGTACATGGATAAAGCAGATGGGATCGCCGTTGAAAACGAACAAAGCAAATTTTTTCATGATTTTCTCTCCGGCAATGGTTTATTTTTCTCTTGGATACGGCCAGGCCATAATACCGCCTTCCATCACTTTAACGTTTTTCCATCCATTACCCTCAAGTGCCAGCGCCGCTTCGTAGCCGCGCAGTGAAATCTTGCAGTAGCAGATGATTTCTTTGTTTTTATCTTCGGGCAGTTCTTTGAGACGTTTACGGATCGCACCCAGCGGGATTAGCGTCTCGCCGATGCCCAGCCGCATCTCCTCGAATTCCTCGGGACCGCGCGTATCAATCAGGAATGGTTTTTCTCCGGCCAGAATCTTCAGATGCACCTGATGGCAACTGATTCCCTTGAGCCGGCCTTTCATTTTGTTTTGCATCAGATGGGCCGTAGCGATGAAATGATCAATGGCAAGGGAAAATGGCGGCGCATAGGGAAGATCGGCGTTGACAAGATCTTCCACAGTCATTTTCCCCTGAATGGCCATGGCCCACTGGGCAATTTGTTTGGCGACATTCCCCGGTCCGATACACTGTGCGCCGAGAATCCGGCCGGTCTTGTGATCCGCCACCAGCTTGGTGACCAGTAGCTTTCCTTCCATAAAGCCGGGCTTGTCGGGACTTGCATTTATGACGGTCACGATATCGGAATACCCCAGCTTTCTGGCAACCGTTTCCGAAAGCCCTGTGGAACCCGCACCGTAATCAAACACCTTGCAGATGCCGGTTTGAATGGTTCCGGGGAAAGCTACGCAGTTTGTCGAAGCAGCGTTTTCGCCCGCTATGCGTCCCTGGAGGTTGGCCAGATCGCCGTATGGCGCATGGACTTTCCTGCCGGTAATGCGGTTGAGCGTTTCCACACAATCCCCCACAGCATAGATATCCGGGTCGGAGGTTTGCATGTATTCATTGACCTCTATTCCGCCCAGTTCACCGATTTTCAATCCGGCATCTTTGGCCAGTTTGATGTTAGGGCGGACGCCAATAGCCACTACCGCCAGTTCACAGGGAAGCTCCGTTCCGTTTTGCAGCTTGACGGCTGTCAGTTTTCCATCTTCTCCCAGAAAGGCTGCAATGCCGTTTTCCGTGATGATGTTGGCGCCCTTGCTTTTGACGTGGTTTTCTACAAGTTTGGCCAGCTCCCAGTCCAGAAAAGTCAACAGCTGCGGTAAAAGTTCGATGACGGTGATTTCAATTCCAGCCAGTTGCAGTGCCTCGCAGGTTTCGATACCGATCAGACCCCCGCCGATGACGACGGCTTTTTTAATTCTTTCTTCGTCGCGGATCTTGCGGAGGAAATCTGCATCCTTCATGGACTGCAGCGTCGTGATACCATCAAAATCGGTTCCCGGCACTGGCGGCATCCTCGGGACGGCACCTGTTGCGATAATGAGTTTGTCATACGTTAATGTGCCGGTTTCTCCTGAAACAGCATTTGTGAAAGACACCGAATGATCTTTCGTGTTGATGTTGGTGACCTCGGTATTGACGCGTGCGTCAATATCCTTGGCGTTTAAATAAAACAGGGGATTTCTCACGACGCCCGTGGGCGTACAAAGAAGCGCATTCCGGTCATCGAAATAACCGCCCACGTAATAGGGATAACCGCAGGAGGCCATTGAAAGATCCGCTTCTTTCTGCAGGATAATAACTTCAGCGTCGTTGTCAATTCGTCTTGCTTTTGCTGCTGATTTGGGACCGGCGGCCGACCCGCCAATGACGATAATTCGTTTTTTCTGTGCCATAGAAACTCTCCTTGAAGGCTTTATTGATAACTTCGATTATCGTAGCAGCTGCCTGTTTGGATTGCATTGATCTAAATCAATGAAAAAAGTTTCACTCTATTTGCCGTTATCTTTCGGCGCTGCGGGCATCATGTGTTCAGGGATCTGCACCGCGACCACTTCGCCTGTCGCGCAGACTTTTCCACCGGCAATAAGACGTGATTCAACCACAACTTTTCGTCCTTTTACCTCTTTGACCCGGCCCCGGATTTCAATCAAACCGTCAATCGGTGTGGGAAGAAGGTAATTCACGTGCAAAGAAGCCGTGAGAAACCGCAGGGGGGGCAGTGTGTCCATGCTGCGGTTTTCAGCACGATATTTTGCCGCTGCCGCGGTGCCGGTCGAATGGCAGTCGATGAGAGAAGCAATGAGACCGCCATAAGCAAAACCCGGTACAGCCATGTAATGAGGTTTGGGCTGATGAATACAGACGGATTCATCGCCGTCCCAGTAGCTTTTTATCTGTAACCCGAGCTCATTGAGGCGGCCGCAGCCGTAACAGTAGCTCAGATCGTCGGGGTAATAATCCTGAAATGCTTTTTTTGTCATATAATTTCCTTTATCCTTTCAACTTTATCCATGTTCCTTACGTAAACGTGAGCTTCGTTCCCGCCATATTCAAGATGAATTGTTCAGGCATCTTTTTTTCGATTTCCATGATTGCTTTTCGTCCCGTGCAGTGCGTGGGGATGACATACGTGGGATGCATTTTTTGCAATTCCCTGGCCGTTTCGTCAATCAGGGGTTCGAAAAACGGGCCGGAGAGGTGAAATCCTCCCATAATGGCGTGAATCCTGTCGATTCCGGTAGTTTCTATGGCATACCGGACCGTGTTGACAATCCCCGCATGCGCGCAGCCGGATAAGATGACCAGTCCCTTGTCTTTCAGGTTCATGACAATGGACGAATCATCTTCGATGGGGTCCCAGCTTTCCTTGCCGTCTTTCTGGTAATGCGGGAGGGGCCAGCCTTTTTCAAAATCCGTGGTATGCGGAATGCCTCCCAGGAAGAGAACGTTGCCGTCAAGCATTGAATAAGGGAGGTCTGCTTCTATGACGGACAGACCTGCCTCCCGGACCATATCCCGTGTGAATTTCGGAAAGTAGATCTTGAATTCTTCGCCAAATTTTAGATAACGCGGCGACTGGAAAGCGGCAGGATGCACGACCAGAGGAAGACCCGTCCTGCCGATCATTGCGGTCAGTTTGACCATGCCGCCGGTATGATCGCTGTGTCCGTGCGATAGCGCCACGGCTTCCACGTCTTTGAGATCAAGGCCCAGGGTTTGCGCGTTCTGCGCCGCGCCGTTTTCAGAAAAACCAAAATCAAAAAGCATTGTGCGCGTTTTGTCTCCCACGGTGGTTTTGACCAGTGCTGAAAAACCGTGCTCCGCCAGAATGGAGGCTTTGATCTCGCCGTCCTTCAAAGGAGCGGCCCGGGTGACGACGGCGTTGCTGTCCATGGCAGTTATCTCGATGTAATTGTCCTGCAGGGTCAGAATTTCAACTTTTTCGACAATCTTTAAGGCGGTATTCCCCATGACCTTGCCCCTCCTTTATTTAAGGCAAGCCGGATCGTTTTCCGGCTTCCTGATTTGATATCATTTTTTCTTTTCGTTTCAGCCTCTTTCCTTCAGTGATCGCAGACGTTTTCACCTACCATCAGTGTGCCGGCAAAATAATCCGTAATGAGCTTTTCGGGTGTTTCGGCAGGAGCGCCCACCACTACCTGAATTCCCTGCCGGGCGAAAAGTTCCTGTGCCCGCTGTCCCATGCCACCGGCGATGATCATGTTTGCTCCGCGCTCAGCCAGCCATGGCGGCAAAAGCCCCGGTTGATGAGGGGGCGCGGCCACTTCTTCCGTTTTGATAATTTTTTTGGTTTGCGGATCAACATCCACAAGCGCGAAACTTGCGCAGTGTCCGAAATGCATGGTCAGTTTGCCTTCTGCCAGAGGTATGGCGATTTTCATAATTCACTCCTTATGCGTTAAATTTTTTATTTTTATTTGAATCCGTAATCTGGTCGATAATATTTTGCATGATTTTCCCGGTTGGCGTTTCGGAATAATGGTAAATAAAGACCTTTCCGGAATCTGCGGAGTGAGCCAGTTCCGGGTCAATGGGAATCGCGCCCAGAAAGGGTACACTCATATCGGAGGCAATTTTGCGTCCGCCGCCTTCGGGCAGAATTTGCGTCAGCTCTCCGCATTTGGGGCAGACAAATCCGCTCATGTTTTCGACCACACCTAAAACCGGTACCTCCAACCGTTTGCAGAAACTGATGGATTTGCGAACGTCGATTGCCGCCACTTTCTGAGGCGTCGTGACGATTACAGCGCCGTCAAGCGGCTGAATCAGCTGGCACAAGGATAAGGGCTCGTCCCCGGTTCCCGGAGGGGCATCAACGATCAGATAATCCAGATCACCCCAGTTGACATCGGTTAAAAACTGCTTGATGACCCCCATCTTCATGGGACCACGCCAGATGATCGCGTCATCGGGGTTCTGCAGCAAAAACCCGATGGACATCACTTTCAACCCGCCGAATTCCACCGGGAACAGTTCGCCGGGATTGCCTTTGAGTGCCTGACCCTCGAGGCCCAGCATGGTGGGAACACTTGGCCCGTGAATATCCACGTCCAGAAGTCCCACGCGCAGTCCGTTCAATGCAAGGGCCGTGGCCAGATTCACTGCCACGGTGCTTTTGCCGACGCCTCCTTTGCCGGAGAGCACGACAATTTTATGTTGGATACGGCATAGCCTTGCCTGAAGACGCCGGCGGTCCGCGTAGTCCTGATCACTTTCACCCTGCTGTTTTTTGTGGGCGGAGCAGCTTGAGTCTCCGCACGAGTCACATGTTTTCTTGCTTTCCACTTCAGTAACCTCCTATCCTTATATGTTTATTCAAATAATCGTTCACTTCAATGCGTCCTCCTGTGCATTCAAATAATCCCAGATTTGCCGAATATCCTGCGCACTGGCGGCATCTGTTTCCACAACAGTTTTTTGCAGAATCTGTGCCCGGGTCACGGCCTGATCATAACGAATGCGTCCGGCAATGCCTGCGCCCAGATCACGGGCTTTCTGCTCGATGCGGATCGTCATTTCTTCATTGATGTCCCATTTGTTTATGCAAACCAACGCAGGAATCTGAAAATGCCGGGCCAGCCCCAGCACTCTTTCCAGATCATGTTCTCCGGACACGGTAGGTTCCGTAACGACCAGAACCTGCGACGCGCCGGTGATTGAGGCAATCACGGGACAGCCAATTCCGGGGGGTCCGTCAACAATCACCAGCCTGCGGTTTTCCTCCTCGGCCAGATGTTTGGCTTCGGTGCGCACAAGCGATACCAGTTTGCCGGAATTCTCGGCGGCAACACCGAGTTTTGCATGCACCATCGGTCCGAGCCGCGTCTCGGACACGAACCATTTACCGCAAAGACTCTCCGGAAAGTCAATGGCTTTTTGCGGGCAGAAGTGCACGCACACACCGCACCCTTCACAGGCAATCGGGTCGACGGAAAACGTATCGACATCGTTGGTAATTGCGTCGAAGCGGCAGACATCCTGACAGATGCCGCAACCAATGCAGTCGCGCTCACGGATCACCGCTTCATGACCGCTTAGAAAATCGTGATTCTCCCTGATTTTCGGTTCCAGGATCAGATGCAGGTCTGCTGCGTCCACATCGCAATCACAAATCACCGGGTGGTCGGCCAGTGCGGCCAGCGATGCTGTCACGCTGGTTTTGCCCGTTCCTCCCTTTCCGCTCACAATCACCAGTTCTCTCATTTGATTCTCTTTCTTGACGCTGTCTCGCGTCTATCTTTTAATGGATTTTTTACCCCGTCCCGGATTTTCAGACTCTTCTTCCGGGTAGTAGTTACCCCAGATGGGGTCGTTGCCGTACTGTCGCCACCACCAGCGGTTGTAGTCTTCCCATAAGTCAAGAACACCGAATTCTTCTTTCATCAGCAGCGCGAAAGCTTCATTAATTTCCTGCATTTTCGCGTGCGCTTCTTCGCTTTGGTTCACGTCCGGATGCCAGATCTTGGCCATTTCCCGATACAGTTTTTTTGCATCCTCTGCTCCGTCTTTGGCTTTCATACCCAAGATCTTTCTTGCCTGGTCGATCTTCCGGTTACGATTCATGGGGTGCTCTCCGCTTTCAGGCATTGCGGCATTTTCCGGCCTGTAAGCACCTTCAGGGCCGCTTCATCCGGTTTTTGACTTTCAAAAATTTCTTCGCCGCGGATGCCCAGAAAATATTCACTTCGCAAAATAAAATGCCTGCCTGCCTCCTTTTCAAGGTCATTCAGATCCGTATGCCGGATCCACTGAACATAGGATGCCGGATCATTTCTCATCGTCTTGAAAAAAGCCGATTCGGGATTGAGCAGCATGGCGATCATTTTTCCCTCCGGCCGCAAAACGGCGGATGTTCGCGAAAGTACGGTCCGGTAATCTTCGATAAATTGCAGCGACACCACAAAAATTACAGCATCAAAAGACGCCTCGGAAAACGGCATATCTTCGGCCCGGCCCACGACGGTCCGAATGCTGTCCGGTGCGCATTGCAGGGCCTCCGCCGAAACATCCAGCCCTGTTACACAGAAGCCGCGCCGGCTTAAATCACTTTCAATGAAAGCCGGGCCGCAACCGACGCTCAAAATATCCCGGCAACCTTCGAGGCGCGCCGTAAGAAAATCAGTTTCCACCCGAAAAACCTTCTGCCAGAAATTTTCCCGGCAGGTTTCCACATATTTTTTAACTTCATCCGAGCTGTTCATTTTATCTCATACACGATCATACAATCTGAAAGGGTTCCTTCTGTTACCTTTTGGCCACCAGCACATCCAGGTGATTTCCGCGATGCAGATTTACTTCCATACCATATTGAGCAAAAAGGGTTCCCGCATCGCCGATGGTAACTGAGCTTACCTGATGTTTTCTTCCTTCCAGCGCGTGAAAACGATCCACAGCGGCCAGGCCTTTTTCGTTGAAATCGGCCAGCACAATTTTCCCAGACGCAGATAAAACCCGGACCAGCTCGCCGCAGGCCGGCTCAAGCGAATCAAGATGATGGACCAGGTTCACCGCGAATATTGCATCATACGAAGCATCCGGATAGGAAAGATGTTCCATGTCTGCCAGGTCGAAGCGAATATGATGCATCAGGCCGTAGTATGCAAGATTCAATCTGGCATAGTGCTGCTCGGACCCTGAAATATCGAAGGTCGTAAAGTGAAACCCCGCCTGTGCCAGAGCCAGGGAAAAGTAGCCTTTTCCTGTGCCGGCCTCCAGGATATTCCCGGAAATGGGCAGCGCTTTTTCAATCACAAATGACCTTTCCAGATCGAAATCGTATCCATGCTGCCGGTAAAGCTCGATACGCTCCAGAAAGCGTTTGTGATTTTCAACCAACTCATTTTCCGATATTTGCATAGATCAAATTCCTGAAATAAAATGTAACCGGCAATTTCAATACGGCAATTCCGTTTCTTGCACGCCTATACAAGACTCTCTCCGGGAAGCTTATAAAAAACAGCACTTCCGCTTCGCAGCGTGGCGATGCGTCCATTCTTCAAAAGCTTTTCCAGTCTTTTGGCCGCCTCGTGCGGATGAAGATTGAGCCCCAGCGCCACGCCTTCCAGAGTGCAGGGCCGCCGAGCCAGCAGGTTGAGGATGTCCGCGTCTGTCGCATCTGACGCAGCATCCGGAGGCGATACGGCTGGCGGGTCGCTGGCCAAAATTTCAACCTCACCGGCAAACAGACCGGCAAGCTTTTTCATTTGCTTCGGGTCCACGGCGCAGGCAAAATCTTCGTAAGCAGGACGGTTAACAGTGCCCAGCTGCACTTTTTCCGGCCTGATTTTTTCAACCCAGGCAGCTATTTTTTTCACTTCAGAAGGCAGGCCGGTTACGCCGGAAACCAAAAGCACTTCCATCCACAAACGGCCGGTGTATTGGCTGGCAAATTCAACGATGCCTTCGGCCATTCGTTCAAAGATGATGTTTTTGTGCGGACGATTAACATATTCAAACAAGGCGGCGTCCCCTGCATCGAGTGACGGGATGACCAGATCTGCGCGCATAAGCGATTCACGTACCTCCGGGAGATACAAAAGTGATCCGTTAGTGATGACCGAAACAGGAATATCTGTCATTTCCTTGATTTTAGCAATCAGTTCATTGATTGAAGCGTGCAGCGTCGGTTCGCCCGAGCCTGCCAGACTGATGTAATCGCAGG
>MWDG01000074.1 GCA_002070455.1 Deltaproteobacteria bacterium ADurb.Bin151 | reverse complement strand
ATTGTGTGCTATTGCTTGAATTGGAAGGGATTAGCTTCATTACTTTACATAATTGAAAGCTTTACATAATTCCCGTTATGTAAAGTTTTCCATAACGGGAAAAGCCATATTGCCAAAGCGGTTGCGCATGCCGCGATCCAGACCGGTTATCAGGTGGCCTATCGGGAAGCGCAGGGTTTCTTTGAAGACATCTTTGAAGCCGCGCAAACCGGAAAACGCAAAAAGCTGTTCAAGCTGTTCTGCGGCGCCGATCTCCTGGTCATTGATGATCTGTTCCTCCAAAAACGTCTGCCGCAAACTGCCGCTGAAGATCTGCTTGATGTGATTCTGGAGCGCTACCGACACCGGAAAAGCACGATGATCACTTCCAACCGGCCGATCGAGGACTGGGGAAAGCTCCTCGGCGACAATGCGGCGGCTTCGGCCATTTTAGACCGCCTGCTGCACCGCGGTCATCTCCTCAAATTTGAAGGCAAGAGCTACCGGCTCAAGGAGGCATCTAAAAGGCTTGCATTAGAAAAGAAAAAAAACTAAATTACCCCCCCGTTCTGCCGACCTGTACGTGGGGGATTTTGACCCGGCCACGGGTGGGGGATTTTGAAGTGGCCATCCGGGACTTAGAAGACATTTTAATACAAACGGAAGGTGTCTGTTGCAATTTGCTGCATTTGTAGCCTATACATCCACATTCAAAGATTGAAAAAGATGTCTTAGTTTTGCCAATGCATATTGGTCTGATTGCTTGATTCTGTTTTGATATCAACCACCACATCATTTTTGAAATAGACATCAAGCACAGTCTTGTTAGACTCCCATTCAGATCCCACACCAGCCACATGCGCGACAACGCCCAGGCCGGTAATATTCTTTTCAACATAGGCGTAGTGCCATACTTCTGTGCCCTGCTTTATATTATCGTCTTTAGTCAGAGGCTCTCCGCATATTTTGAATATATCTTCTTTTTTTGATGATTCCATTTTGACCTGCGTTTTAAGAACATCAATTGCGCATCTTCTTCCATGCGTTGCACACGACATTAGAAACATAGAAAGAAATAGCATTATGGTAAATAAACAAATATTTTTTCTCCTAAACATCATGATCTGCTCCTTTCAGCAGAGACTAGTATTTTCAAATAAATGCTTTTGTGCCAATAGAACAAGTCAAATATTATTCAAATAATTCTTGGTGCTTCAAATGTAAAGGTGGCAATTTATCAGGTGTCTGGACTACACATTCTGTGTATTCAGTTTTCAGTTTATCACCATCATATTTATAATCTTTAACGCATTTCTGGATAGTGACTGGCGAACAAGACATCAAAAGAAATAAAACAAACATAAACATAATGCTACGAGCAACAAACTTCATGGAATCCTCCTTCTCAAATTATAATTGTCCAAAACAGAACCATCGATATTTTAAAGTACGCCCCCAATTGCGACCATGATCATCAGGTTGGCCCATTGGAAAGAATAAAAAAGATTGAACGAAAAAAAAGGAGTTCAATCTAAACACCGGCGACATCGGAATATGCAGAAGGAAATATCCGTTTTCTTCTTGAAATTTCTTATTATGGATATCACCTGAATCCCGCCTATGCTTCATTTTTGAAAGCCCATCATATAATAATTAACGGTATTTTTTTTTCGGCTGTTTTTTTTCGACTGCTGCAGGGGCAGTCGACTTAGAAGACATTTTAATACAAACAGAAGGTGTCTGTTGCATTTTACTGCATTTATACTTTCTGCCATCAGGGAGTTCCGCAAACCACCAGCTTGACTGCTGCCAGTATGATGAAGTATTGTGATCGAAAGATACCTTAATGCTTCTTGGATCTATATCTTCTTTTAATGCGACTACCGTATTGTCCTGCATCGCTTGGATATACAGGTCGCTTTGTGCTATAGATTCGTTAAGTCCAGTGCATCCAGTAAATAACACAGTAGTAAACAAACCAAACAAAACAGCTGAAACAAGCAGTATCTTTTTCATATAAGCTCCTTATATATGGCTTAATTAGGCATTTGTTGATAAAAAGTTCAGATCTTTAATATCTTAAAATCCAGATTTACTTTTATTCCGTATCCTTTTGCTTTTCCTTTTGGTGTCACTGCTATATATTCGCTTGGAATCTTGAAGACATTCTCCTTTGCATCCCATATAGCCGTTCGTGCTGAGATGATTTTTCTTGAAGCCTTATGTTCTATCTGGAAGCCTCTCAAAACTGTCTCTCCGTTTTTAAGATCTGTTAAAGCTTGATCGGCTGTAAACGTTATGGTCAGTTCTTCATCTTTGTAAATACTAAAGCGCACCTTCTGAACCATCAATCTGGTTACGAAACCAATTCTTCGCACCAATAATTTTTTTTGTTCTTCTGTATCAGCGGCTGAAATAGCTGAAGTCGCCAGAGAGGAAGGAAAGAGGTCTACCTCCTGCATAGAATCGTCTTGCGCAGAAAGGTAGACCTCAATAAAGGCGTTGGTCAAAGTAGCCTCTTTTATAGGTTGGATCAAAAATACTCCATATGCCCGCGGATTAATCTTAAATTCATCAGCTTTAAAAAAATAAACTTTCCGGCGTTCCTGAACAAAATAACAGGATATACCTTTGAAGACGAAGGGGCATTTTGAACATGCTTGTTCACTCACCACCCGAGATCGTTTGTGGACAGACTCCTTCCACTGGCTGAAACCCCAAACACCGAATCCCAAGACGAAAATTACAATTCCGCCTAATAGGTATTTTACGCCTAAAGAGAGATTCTTCACGCCTGATTATTCCAGAATATCCGGTATTCCATTACTATTTAAATCCTCGTTCGGATTTAATCCCTGGATTATGATTCCTCCCATTGTCGCATTAGGGAAGAAACCAGCAGTATTGCCGGTAACTGGCGGCAATAGGTTTCTCAAATCGAGCCCCCCAAAGAAAGGAAGCAGATTAATAGCGACGTCTGTACCATTATAATCTCCAATTATTGACGTGCCGGACAAAGATGACTTCGCTGCAGCTAACTTTGTTTTTGTATCGTTAAATTCATCACTGGTCATTTCTTTTAGATTAACAAGGTAATCGGCTGTGTTACGGGTTTGTATCTTGTTAATGGCAGCGGTAAGGTGATCGGCAGCTTCACTTAAGTAGGTTTTTGCTGTACTTTGTAAAGTTGAATAATCACCGGTTAAAAGCTTTAAGAAGTTACCGTTGTCACCAAGGAACGATTGCACTGTATTTGTCTTATATTTGTTAAATTCCAAGTCAATATCCACATCAAGATTGTATGTATATTGAATATAGATTCCTGCCAGGGCTCCTTTTATCGCAGCCTTCAACAGGAGGACGTCCGCATAATCACTTTTATAATATTTTGAGTCGATGGGGTTAGCCCACTGTTTTTCAAATTCGTTTTGGACGCCATTTAAATTGGCAAGAGCCCCTTCCAACTCTGGTCTAATTACATTATAAAGAAAAATTTGCATTTCATTTCCCGTAGGATAATTATCGGGTAAAGGCTGCGGGATTGGTGAAGTAATTTTTGATTCTGAAATTATATAATTATAAGAGTTTCTATCAGAATTATTGATGCCCATTCTGTCAAGAATATCCCCAATACTATTTAACGTTCCAGTGGAATTCCCATCAGAATAAGGATTAACACCAGCTAATCTGGTAACCGCATAAAAGAATCTTGCGGTATCCCCATTATTAGTATTATCGTCTGGATAGTTTGTCACTGCAGCTTTAAAATAGGCTTTAGCTTTAAAAACACTGCCTTGCTTTAGTAAAGCAAGGCCGTTGCCAACTAAATCACTCAAGGTGCCTGTCGGGGGAGGGCCACTCAATACAATTTCTGGAATAGATTTATTCTCTCCTATACTCGATACACCACTGACCAATAAGGGATCATATGTTGGTATAGCTTTCACACCGTTTGTTGTATCGATATACCCAAAGTTAATAATAGTTACACTAGAAGATATGGCAAAGCAGTTAGTTCCTGTCGCGTTGTTGTAAAGGGCGAAAATTTTTTGATCTAAAGTATCTTCATTTTCAATCAGGAAAATTCTATAAGTGTGCCCAGTGGGAACTGTAAATGTAAATGTCTTTGGGGTACCTGCCGCTGTCACCCTTGCCACTTCAGCATTGCTTTCGTTTATGGCTACGATTACAGTACCCGATACTTCTCCTGAAATAGTAGCATTGCCTGCTGCTACGGATGTATCTCCGCCAAATAACCCAAAAGCCGTATCTCCACCGCCACTACTGCATCCAGTTAATAAAATTAAGAAGCTAAAAAAGATGATTCCCACAAAAAAACGTCTTCGCATTTTCTCTTTTTCCTTTCTCATTTATTTTGAGTATCTCTAAAATTAATATGTCATTCTTTGAATGTAGACAGCACCTAAAATCAATCTCACTCGTTTCGTTGTTAATCCTACTCCGTAAGTAATCCTGTAATGATGAATTATTTATCGCGGTCAATTTTGTCTGCATAAAAAATGCCATAAGCACCCATAATAATTAAGACAATGTATTACAAATAGAGCTATGCCTTGATAGGTAAAGCTCTAAAAAGATTTATAATGTTTCATTTAGTCAAAAATAGAATCTCTGCTTTTCGAGACAGAAACCCGAATTGTAAAGATTCCAGACGCTTTTTTGTCGTCAATATTAACAGCGATTGATAATGACATAATAAATGCAATATATTACGATGTATTATGCATAAATATATATGTAAAATAATCCGGCAATGCTTTCGAATGGTAATCTTTACATATAGTTGTAAGTTAAAGATAACCATTTGTAGGTGCATCACTTGATTCTTCCTGAAACAACCAAATCGTCAACTATAAGAAAAATACACCCTTTTAATCGGGAATAATCAAAGAAAAGGATGAAATCCGAATACTTTTGTTATAAAATTATAACAGTTGTGAACGCTGGAAATATTCAATAGATTTATTAACTATTTTTAAGGCAAGGCTTTCATAAATGGAAAATCGAGCAGAGTATCAAATCTCATCATCTGTGAATGAGGGAATCCTTGAAATTTCAATAACAGGCAATGCAATAGGTAGTGTCTTTGAAAATATGTCAAATGAAGTGGACGCTATCATAAAAGCAAATAACTCAAAGAAAGTAATAATTGATGCTCGTGCCCTTAAAGGACGTTTAGATGAGACGGAAATCTATCGTTATGTCAGGAATCACCATTCCGTTATTTATGAGATTGAAGCCGCAATGGTTGACATTCCAGAAAACGATTCCTATAAGAATGCAATAATAAATGCTGGCCTGAGATTTGAATGGTTTTACGATATAGATGCTGCGAGAGCTTGGCTAAGGACACTGAGCGAGGAACGGCTCAGGATTCTCAACGACCTCGTTGATATTGCTCCGGCCTCCATTACAGTCCATGATTTTGCCGGTCGTTTCCTATATGCGAACCAAAAGACGTTTGATTTGCACGGCTATTCCCGGAAAGAGTTTCTCTCTCTAAAGCTCCAAGATATCGATATCCCGACTAGCAGCGAACTCATGGCCGCCCGGATGGAAGTGATCCGGCAAAACGGGGAAGCGGCTTTTGAAGTGGCTCATATCCGGAAGGACGGTACTATCCTGCCATTGTGGGTGCACGCTAAGCTGGGGAAGTGGGGCAACGAGAATGTATTATTCAGCATTGCCACGGATATGACGGAACAAAAGCGCCGAGAGGAAGAGATTGAGAGGATCAGCAGACTGTTGGCGGAAACGGAAGCCGTTACCCGGGTTGGCGGCTGGGAATATAATGCGGCTACAGGCCGAATCACTTGGACCGACGAGGTTTATCGAATTCACGGGGTCGGGAAGGATTATGATCCCAACAATGTAACAAAAAATATCTCCTTTTATTCTCCGAGGGATGAAGCAGTAATCGAAAGGAATTTTCGCAGGGCCGTTGAAACAGGCGAACCGTACGATCTGGAACTCAGTTTCATCCGGGCCAGTGGCGAACGCATCTGGGTGAGAACCATTGGCAAGCCAGTCATGGAAAACGGCAAGGTTGTCCGCGTCACGGGCAACATCATGGACATTACGGATCGCAAGGCGGTGGCGGAGGCACTAAAGGAAAGCGAGGAGAAATTCCGCACGATCGTCAACAACCTGCAGGATGTTGTCTTCCGTGCTGATCTAAACGGCACCATCACTTTCGCATCTCCCTCCGCTGCTTACACCCTGGGCTGCTCTTCCACAGAAGAAATAATCGGTCTGAAAATCAGCAGCGATTTTTATTTTGATCCAAATGAAGCACAACATCACCTGGAAATGCTTCAGAGATGCGGAAAAGTTACAGGGCAGGAAATAATGCTTAAACGCAGGGACAATGGTCAACCGGTCATTGTTTCGGCAAACATCCAGTTCTTCCACGACAACGCGGGGAATATCCTGGGAATTGAAGGTGTATACAGCGATATCACCGATCGCATACAGGCGGAAAAAGAGCGTGAGAAACTTATCCGGGAACTTCAAAAGGCACTGAAGGAAGTCAAGACGTTAAGCAGCCTGCTTCCGATATGCGCCTCCTGCAAAAAAATTCGTACTGACGAGGGTTACTGGACCCAGATAGAAGTATACATAAAAGACCACTTAGATGTCGAATTCAGTCATGGGATTTGTGATGATTGTTTAAAAAAACTGTACCCTGATTTATATGAAAAAATGCAACATGATGACAAGCCTTAATCTTTTTATCTCTCTTTCCATCCGTAATCCACAGTCTTGACAATTGGGCACAACACAAAAGTAGTAGGTGCTATACGTAAAAAAATGATGATTGCAACTTAGGCGGCACAAGTTCATCATCTATCGGTATTTCCTATTGATTTACAGGAAAGGCGATAGCGATGGACTAAATAGCATCATTGAGATTCAGAATTCTTCTAAAACCTCACTAAAGATCATGAAAAATCATACCGAAGGTTAGCAATAGGGTAGCATAAAATAAAAAAGGAATTAGACGATTTGCCTAATCCCTTGTTATTATTGGCGCGCCCAGGAGGATTCGAACCTCCGACATCCAGATTCGTAGTCTGGCGCTCTATCCAGCTGAGCCATGGGCGCGTTTATTTCACAAGACGAGGCAGCCCTATAGCACATTATTGGCGCGATGCAAAATGAAAATATGGCTGCATTAAGGAACGGAACAACTGTCCCGGGACTGCTTTTGTTCCGTCGCAGGGCTTACGGTTGGCTCAACCATCATCTGTACAAGTCTGCAAACAGGTCCCATCCGGGATCCTCTTTCCAGTCATACTCGATTTCAATACTGCTTTGTTTTGCGACCTGATGGCCCAGCAAATCTGCAATGAAGCCAAATGTCATGTCCATTCCGGCACTTACCCCGGAGCTGGTGTAAATATTACCATCCTTCACCCACCTTGCCTTTTTGATCCATTGCACTTCAGGAGATTCCTGGATCGCCCAGGAAAACAAACGCTTGTTTGCGGTCGCATTTTTGCCTTTTAGCAATCCCGTTTTTGAAAAAAGAATAGAGCCGGTGCAGACCGTCAGGATGTATTCGGCTTTCATTGCCAGGGATTTCAGATCATTGATATATTGCTCATCTCTGAGCAGGTCAACCACACCAAGCCCGCCGGGAATCAGCAGGACGTGTCCCGATCCGGAAAGGACAGAAAGGGGTTCCGTGACAACAGGGACGTTTTGTGTGCTGTTGATGACGCCTCCTGTTTGAGAGATAAACCGAAGGTTGAAATGGTCCTTGAGCCTTCCCAGAATTTCAACAGGCCCAAACACATCCAGCGTTTCAAAATTCTGAAATAACATGGTGATCACATTTTTCATTTCTTTCGCTCCGATTTGAGAATTACAGGATTTGCACCGCGGACAGAATTTGTCAAAACAATCCGGCCCGCGCTTTTCAGGTCTTTGAGGTAAAGAATTTTTTCCCTGGCATGGAGCTTTCGGATCATCACCTGTCTGGCAATGCCGTTTAATAATCCGCAGGACAGAGGCGGTGTGTACCATTTGCCTTTGGACTGGATGAAGATATTCGAGATTGCGCCTTCGGTGATTTCATTTTTTTCATTTTGAAAAACAACATCAAAATATCCCCGTGCCGAATATTTTTTGAATTCTTCATCGTACAGTTTCCGCTGCGTCGTCTTGTGATATAAGAAGGGATCGGTGGAATCTGTTTTATGCCGGGACACGGCGACCAGCAAAGACGAGGCGGGCCCTGAAGAAGCCGGCTGATGCCGGATCAGAAAGTCCCCATCGGGTTTCAGAAGCAAGCGCAGGCGAATGCGGCCGGACTGTTTTGCCGCGTAAGCCTCCAGCGCGGTTTTTATCTGATCAACAGGGCATGCGATGGAAAAATAGCGGGCCGATTTTTTTAAGCGCTGCAGATGACGGCCTAAATATTTTATTATTCCGTTTTCAAGAAGCATGGTTTCAATGAGCGCGAATTCCGGCATGGTTTCTCTCAGGAATGCTCCCTTGAGCCCGCATTCCTTAAATTCATCTTTCGGCCGTGAATCAGCGACAATGCCCCCTCCGACTCCCATCCGTGCCTCATATTGATGGCCGGACTGACGACGAAGATTAATAGTCCGGATAGCAACGTTAAAAACGGCCCGGCTATCCGGGGCAAAGTAGCCGATGGCGCCGGTATAGATGTTTCTTGGCCCTTGCTCCAGATCGCTGATGATTTTCATGCTCCGGATCTTCGGCGCTCCGGTCACAGAACCGCAGGGAAAAAGACTTTTCACCATATCGAACATTTTGATTTGCGGCCGGAGTTTCCCGGTCACGGTGGAAGTCATCTGCAGCAGGGTTTCATACTTTTCGACTTCAAAAAGTTTTTTCACCTTCACGGAACCGGGAAGACAGATCCGTCCCAGGTCGTTTCGGAGCATATCCACGATCATGACGTTTTCGCTTTTATTTTTTTCGTCATGGCTCAGCCAGCGCGAAGATGCCGAAAGCGGGGAAGTGCCCTTCATCGGTTTAACCATGATGTTTCCCCTGGTATCGACGCGGAAAAAAAGTTCCGGAGAAAGGGAAATGACGACATGGTTATCAAATTGAATGAGCGCAGAGTAGGAAACTTTCTGAGACTGCTTCAGGCGTCCGTAAAAACCGTCAACATCCCCGATGAAATGAAAATCATACCCGGATGTGTAGTTGATCTGATAAGTTTCTCCTTCCGCGATGCAGGTTTTGATTTTCCGGATTGCCTTTTCGTACTGTCCAAAATCGATGGCCAGCCGGGGCTGGGAAAAAAAGAAAGGCCGGTTTTCATGTTGATCGTCTTGGGGCAACCGGCGGAGCGGTTCAGGATAAACGCCGAACCACAGAAGGGGGTAGTCATGTTTCGGGCAGTATTCGCTCAGGGATTCTTCAAGAAAATAGCCCAGCTCGTAGGCAAAAAAACCGGCCAGAAAAAAACCTTTTTCCCTGCGGTCTTCCATTTGCCGGAAACACTTCTGCAGATCCGATGGTTTTCGGCAGGTGATAACTTCCACCGGATTGGCGAACAGGAAGTTTCGGGAATTATCTTTGTCCCTGCGGAGGGTTTCCAGCAGGACAATGTTGTTTGTCAAATTCATGCCGGATCTTTAGCATTCTTTTTCAGGAATTTTCAATCATATTGACCAATTTTCTTGACTTGGCAAGAACTTGTTTTTATATTTTCATTGTGATTCGGTTTTAAGAAAAGCTTGTCTGTGATAAAATCCCTTTAACGCTGTGAGGCAGGCTCTTGAAATGCCCGGTGATCCGCAGGTCACGCGGTTAAAATTCCGGCCGCCCCGTTCAGTGATATCTGGTGGAAAAAATTAAATATGAATGAACCCGCAACATTAAATGATCTTAATGATTCTGTGATGGACCATGCCAATACTGATTTCGTGGCGGTCTATACGCACAACACCATCAGCGAAGCCCTGGAGAGCATTCGCCAAAGTCAGACGGAATCGACGATTCTCTATTTTTATGTCATTGATGACGAAGGACGGCTGAAAGGCACACTGCAGACCAGAAGGCTGCTGACTTCTCCCACGGATACGCTTGTGGAATCGATCATGGCCACAAACCTGATCGCAATACCGGATTCCTCAAATTTAATGGAAGCGCTGGAATTTTTCATCCTTTATAAATACCTTGCTTTCCCCGTTGTGGATGAAGACGGGATAATGCGCGGAGTCATTGACATCAATGTCTTTACCCAGGAGATGATCGACATGGAAGAACGCGAACAGGTTCACAGCGTCTTCGATACCCTGGGCGTTCAGATCGCGGAGCTGCGCAATAAATCTCCGCTTAGCGTATTTCGTTACCGTTTCCCCTGGCTTCTGGCCACCATCACCAGCGGCACCGTCTGCGCTCTTCTGGTCGGACTTTTCCAGGCAACCCTGGCCGAAAGCCTGATTCTGGCGTTTTTTCTGACGTTGGTCCTGGGGTTGGGGGAAAGTGTTTCCATGCAGACCATGGCCATTACCGTCCATTATATGCATCACCGGGCTTCACAGCCGGGCTGGTATTTCGACGTACTGCGCAGGGAGTTGACTCGGGTTTTTCTTCTGGCTGCCGCCTGCGGTTCCATTGTGGGATCTATTGCCTTTGTCTGGAAGCGCGACCAGGCGGCAGGCTTCGTGATCGCCTCCGGCATCATGGCGTCGCTTATGCTGGCGGGATTTATCGGGGTGAGCGTGCCCGCACTTCTGCACAAGCTGAAGCTCGATTTGCATCTGGCCTCGGGGCCTCTGACGCTGGCCTTTGCCGATATATGCACGATTGTCTCCTATTTTTCACTGGCTGCTTTCATCCTGAGCAGGTAATTTTTAGGGGAATTGAAAAAAATCAGACTGGCAAAGCATCCTTCTAGTGATGCTGGTGGTCCGGATGATCGTTTTCCGGAGTGCAGCACAGAA